>NZ_JACJEK010000029.1:0-39821 GCF_014164015.1 Pseudoalteromonas sp. SR41-1 | reverse complement strand
GCACCTGGAATCTCAATGTTCCAGTGGCCATCGCTGCCAACTAGGGTCTCAATGGTTTGCACAGCGCCTGCGCTGTCGGTGATGGTGAGTGTAACAGTGCCACCAATTTCATTACTGGTGCCCTGAAGCTCTGGTGTTAAGTCGCTGACATCGCCTACGTTTTGAATGGTGAGCGTTGGCGCTTGTGTGTCTAACGTAATTGTATCTGTAACTGTTGTCGTATTTCCTGCTTCGTCAGATACACTCACTTCGATGGTGTTATCACCTTCATTTAAATCTGTTTGTGGAGTTACTTCCCAGTTACCATTTGCATCTACTGTGGTGGTAAGTGTTTGTTCAACCCCGTTATCATCAGTAATAACAACCGTGATGCTGGTACCAACGTCTGCATCACTAGTGCCTGAAATGGTAGGTGTTGAGTCGTTAGTTACAGTATCAAAGTTTACGGTTAAGCTAGGCCCTGATGTATCTATAATGCCTGTAGCAGTATCTGAAGCACTATTTCCAGCAGCATCAGATACTTCAGCTTCTACAGAATAATCGCCCGAGGCCAACTCTTGGGAAAGTTCAACACTCCAATTACCATCTGCATCTGTTGTTGTGCTAAATGTGCGAACAACCCCTTGAGAATCAGTAACCGTTAAATTTATAACTGTGCCTGCAACTACGTCAGTTGTGTTACCAGAAATAACCGGTGTTGTATCATTACTTGTTTCTAGTTCATTTACTTGTATGGTTGGAGGCGTAATATCAATTACAGCATCAAGCTCTGCATTTGCGCTTCCACCACCTATGTCTGTTACTGTCGCACTAATTAAAATGGTGCCTTCAGCCAAATCGGCTGGCGGAGTAACACTCCAGAGTCCGTTTTCATCAACAACCGTAGTTAAAGTAATTATTCCACCCGCTGAGTCAGTGATCTGAACTTCAACTTGAGAGCCAACTTGTGCATTAAAAGTATCACCATTTATTTGAGGTGTTTGATCGTTAGTTTCGCCAATAACATCAATGGTAATAGTCAATGCGCTTGTATCAATTGTGCCTGAAGCACTTGCTGTGCCTTCATTACCAGCGCTATCACTAATACTTGCATCTACAGAGTAGGTCCCTTCAGCTAAAGCCGCAGGTACTTCTACTGTCCAACTTCCGTCTGCAATTACTTGTGCTGAAATTGTTTGTACTGCACCATTAGCATCGGTCACTGTTAAAGTTATGGTTGAACCAGCAGGCTCCCCGCTAACCGTGCCTGAAATGGTCGGTGTTGTATCACTCGTATCGCCTAGTGCATTAATAGTAACTATTGGCGCTGTGGTATCAACTTCTCCCGTTGTTGTGGCTGTGGTTTCATTACCTGCGTTATCGGTAACCGATACTTCAACAGTAAATTCGCCTTCACTTAATTCGTTCGGTACATCAACACTAAAGGTGCCATCGGCTTGTACTTCTGTGGTAATAGTTTGTGGATTACCTGCTTCATCAGTTACGGTAATAGTAACAACTGTGCCCTCTGGCTCACCCGTTGCGGTGCCTGAAATGGTTGGGGTGGTGTCGTTAGTATCACCTAAGGGGTCAATAATAACTGTTGGCGCGGCAGTATCAACTTCGCCTGTTGTTGTTGCGGTAGTTTCATTACCTGCTGTATCGGTAACCGATACTTCAACCGTAAACTCACCCTCACTTAATTCATTTGGTACATCAACACTAAAAGTGCCATCGGCTTGTACTTCAGTGGTGATTATTTGTGGGTTACCTGCTTCATCAGTTACGGTAATAGTAACAACTGTGCCCTCTGGCTCACCCGTTGCGGTGCCTGAAATGGTTGGGGTGGTGTCGTTAGTATCACCTAATGGGTCAATAATAACTGTTGGCTCGGCAGTATCAACTTCGCCTGTTGTTGTTGCGGTAGTTTCATTGCCTGCTGTATCGGTAACCGATACTTCAACAGTAAATTCGCCTTCACTTAATTCATTTGGTACATCAACACTAAATGTGCCGTCGGCTTGTACTTCTGTGGTTATGGTTTGTGGGTTACCTGCTTCATCCGTAACTATAATAGTAACAACCGTGCCTTCTGGTTCGCCCGTTGCGGTGCCTGAAATAGTTGGTGTTGTATCGTTACTATCCGCCAGTGCATCAATCGTAATATTTGGTGCGGTATTATCAATAGTTCCCTGTGCAGAAGCTTCACTTTGGTTACCTGCTTCATCACTAACGATGGCATTAACACTAAAGTCACCTTCAACTAACTCATTAGTATCGGCTGTCCAGCTACCATCAGCTAGCGTTTGTGTTGTAATTGTTTGTGTATTACCACCAGCATCTGTAACGATTAACGTAACAGTTGTTCCGGCTGGTACATTTTGTACAGAACCTGAAATTGTTGGAGTAGTATCGGCGCTATCTGGGATTGTATTAATTGCTATAATTGGAGCTGATAAATCAATTGTTCCACTAACAGTATCGCTTGCTTCATTACCCGCAGCGTCTGTTACTGTTGCTGTAATTGTAAAATCGCCTTCAGCAACCGCTTGAGTTGCACCTACTTGCCAAGTTCCATCTTCTGACACAACCGCCGTCAATGTTTGTGACTCACCATTTGCATCAGTAACTAAAACACTAACAAGGCTACCCGGTGCTACATCACTCGTTGTTCCGCTAAATGTAGGCGTTGTATCGTTTGAATCAGCAAAGTCATTTATTGCAACTAAAGGAGGGGTGGTATCAACTGAGCCTAATTGTGAATCTTGAGCTGCGTTACCCGCATTATCAGATACATTAGCTGTTACTGTAAAATCTCCCTCGCTTAAAGCAGTTGGAATCTCAATACTCCAAGTACCATCAGCACTTATAGTAGTCACTAACTGTTGCTCAGCCCCTAGACTATCGGTAATAATTAAAGTTACTTCACTGCCCGATGCTAATCCTTGGGTAGAGCCTGTAAGAGTAGGTGTTGTATCGTTTGTATCAGCAATATTGTTAATAGTTACACTTGGTGCGGTTAAATCGACCGTACCTGTAACAGTTGCCGTACTGCTATTGCCTGCAGTGTCGCTAACACTCGCTGTTACTGTGAAATCTCCTTCACTGAGATCTGCAATAATATCCGCTGTATATGTACCATCGGCATTTGTAATTGTTGTGAGTGTTTGTTCATTGCCTTCGCTGTCAGTTATTACTAAGGTAACTTCTGTTCCTGCTGGTACATCAATTACGTTGCCACTTACTGATGGGGTTACATCATTCGTATCCTCAATAGGATTAATCGTGATTGCAGGATCTGTTAAATCAATTTCTCCAGTTTCACTTGCAGAAGCTGTATTACCCGCAGCATCTGTTACAGTTGCAACCACACTAAACTGGCCTTCAACTAATTCATTACTTGCCTCAACTGACCAGCTTCCGTCAGCACCAGTAACTACTTGCACGGTTTCTGCTACGCCATCGCTTCCTGTAAATGTAACGGTTACTACCGCACCAGGATCTACGTCTTGGGTAGAGCCGCTAACTGTTGGTGTTGTATCGTTAGTATCAATAATAAAATTAATACTTACAGTTAAATCAACATTACCTACTGCACTTGCTTGCGCCTCATTGCCCGAGTCATCTATAACCGCTGCAACTACAGTAAAGTCGCCCTCAGGCAGAGGGGTTGTTACTTGTGCAGACCACGAACCATCTTCTTGCGTCACTGCTAGTAATGTAAATGTGCTGCCATCGCTTGCAGTAATAGTTAAAGTAATGGTTGTACCAGCAGGCACATTACCGGTGTTACCACTTAAAAATGGAGTGGTATCGTTAGTATTAGCAATTGCATCGATTTGAATTGAGATAGGAGCAAACGTTATTTCACCGTTTGTTTGAGCAGATGCCTCATTACCCGCAGCATCGGTTACTGACGCAGTTGCGGTAAATTCACCACCTGGCAAGATTTCACTAGCATCAACACTCCATGTGCCATCTTCATTTAATAAAGTAGTTAAAGTTTGTACGTTACCGTTAATATCGGTTACTAATACTGTAATAACAGAGCCCGCAGGAGCGTCTTCCACCCTACCTACAAATGTTGGTGTAGTATCGTTAGTATCAGCAATTGCAGTAACGGTAATATCAGGGTTTGTTAAATCAACAACACCTTGGTTATTTGCTTGGGCTTGATTACCTGCAGCATCACTTACACTTGCATCAACCTCAAACTGCCCTTCAGCCAATGGCGTAGTTACGTCGATAGACCAATCCCCATCAGCGTTAGTTTGGGTTAATAATGTTTGAGTTTGACCATCAAAATCGGTAATAACCACACTAATAATAGAGCCTGCAGGTACATCTTGCGCGTTACCTGTAATCGTTGGCGTGGTGTCTTGAGTGTCGTTCATATTATTAATTTGTACCGAAGGCGCCGTTAAATCAATTACTCCTGAATCACTTGCTAATGCTAAGTTTCCTACACTGTCGCTTACTTGTGCATCAACAGTAAAATCACCTTCAGGTAAAGGAGTCCCTACTTCTACACTCCAGCTTCCATCGGCTTGGGTAACTGCAGTTAATGTTTGTATTTGTCCTGCATTATCTGTAACAGTAATTGTTACTTGAGTACCCTCAGGAACACCATTTGTTGTTCCAACAAGTGGTGGTGTTGAGTTATTTGTTTCATCAGTTACATTTACGGTGATTACCGGAGCAGTTAAATCTACATTCGCTAAAGCTTGGTCTATAGCTTGATTTCCAGCTGCATCAATCGCAACAGCGCTTACGTTAAACTCCCCTTCAGATAAAGGTGAGGTGGTAGTAATTACCCAATTTCCTTGAGCATCAACCTGAGTAACTATTGTTTGTACCGTACCTGCACTATCCGTTAACGTGACTGATACATTATCCCCAGTATTCAAACCAGATACTCTCCCTGTCACTGTCACTGTTTGCGAAGCAGAATCGGCAACAGGATCAATAGCAATAAGTGGAGGTGTTGTATCAACCTCAATTGAAATAGTGTCGTTTATAGGATTACCAACAGGATCCGTCGCTTCAACAACAACCGTTACAGGGCCATCAGCAATTGGTGTTGGTAGGGTTATTTCAAAGGTACCATCAGGGCCAATTACAACACTAACTACTTGAGAGTTTCCATCAACATCAGTTACCGTTACATTAACCGTTTCGCCGATTAAGTTTTCGCTCGTACCGGTGATTGTGGGTTGTGATGAGTTAGTAATACCTAGCTCATTAAGTGAAATAGATGCAGTAGTTGAATCAGGCACAATACCGTCAGAGGTATCTCTTAAATTAAAAGCTTCAGTAGCGCCTTGCTCAAAAGATGAATCAAAAGTAACACTACTAGGATCAACACTTTCAGAAATTCGGGTTAGCTGTACAAACGAACTGCCTCCATCTGCACCCGCAGCGTTCCCCCCACCAGCGGCTGTTGCCTCTAAATTATCTAGAATGTCCCCATCACCTTCTAACGCATCTAAAAAATCTGTTACATCAGAATTAGCCGCTGTTGATGGGTCTTGCTCTGCCCCTAAATCTAAGCTTGCAATTGCTTCATCTAAACTTTCATCAAAAACAGTTGTTTCGCTAGAATCTCTGGCTTCTTTCGCTAATAAGTCTGGTGTTATTTTTACCTTTTGATTTGCGGGTATAGATAAGGTTTCACCTTGCACATCAATTTGTAAAGACGATTTAATAGCAGTAACAACTAAATCACCCACGGTGATAATGTCACCAACATTTAATGCTCTTATTGACCCATCATCCAGCACCACACCTGCCGAACCTTGAATATCAATAACTACCAGTTGATTTGCTTCCATTTTGGTACCCTCAAACTTTTTAAAATAACAATCTAATAAGTTAAAGGTAGGACAAAAAAGCCACATAGATACTGTACTCAAGTACAGGTTTAAAAGAAAAATTCAAAAATAAAATATCAACAAAAAAGTGGTAGAAAATTTTTTTTATGCTAACCAAAACGATTACTTGCAAAAATAGTATTCCTTTACTAAATACTTAAGGGAGTATTTACGGTCTTAACAGGATCTAAGAGGAAGAAATGATTACAAAAAACACTTTTAAGAAACATCAAGAGACTATGTTAATCGGACTAACGATTACAGCCGCAACTCTACTAAACTATGTGCATGCAAATGAACAATCAGCAATGCCACTTACCTATGTCTCAAGTAAAGCGATTGAAAACAATCCTGAAGTACAAGAAGCATGGCATGCTTTTAAATCTTCGATTTATGGAGTAGATGCTGCCCGCTCAGGTTATTTACCAAGTGTTGATGTATCGGCAAGCGCGGGCTATGAAAGAAGAAATTACGGTGTTGAAGAAGAATATAACCGTAATACAGCCGAGTTAAGTGTTACTCAAATGCTTTATGACGGTTTTAGGACCTCGAATACGGTTGATCGCTTTAAACGCATTCAACTCATTAGGTACTTTGAGCTTATTTCTCAAACAGAACAAACAGCACTTGAAGCCTCAATAGCCCTGCTCGACGTACAAAAATTCAAAGAGTTAGTACAACTTGCAGAAGCAAATTTACAAGAGCACGAGTCTGTATATCAACAAATAGAACAAAGTGTAGGAGCTGGTGTAGCGCGCGCTGCCGATCTAGAACAAATTAGTGGGCGCTTATCTTTAGCACAATCTAACGTATTAACGGAGTACTCAAATTTACATGATGTAAGCGCTCGCTACTTAAGGGTTGTAGGAGAGCTTCCTATGAACGATATAAAGCAAGCTGACCTTGATGAAAAAAATATACCAATTTCAATTAATCAAGCGCTAGACGTCGCTTACAAAAATAGTCCTTCATTTTACGCCTCTTTGTATAATATTGAAGCACAAAAAGCGAACGCAAAAGCACAAAAAGCAGCGTTTCATCCTAACGTAGATTTATCTGCCCGCTACGGTAGCCAAGATAGAGATGAACTTGGTCAAAATGAAACCAGAACAGAAGCGCGAGTCGGCATCGATATTAGCTATAATTTATATAATGGTGGTCTTGATAATGCTAATTTAGAACAAGCCTATCAGGATATAAACATTGCAAAGTATCAACGCGATCAGTCTTGTATTGATATTCGTCAGAGTCTGCAAATTGCTTATTACAACGTCACTATATTAGAACAAAAGTTACCGGCGCTTGATCAACATCGTGCATCATCAACTAAAGTTAAAATTGCATATAAGGATCAATTCGATATAGGCCAACGAACTCTACTAGACGTACTTGATGCCGAAAACGAATCATTTCAATCAACACGTTCATACATAGTGGCGCTTTATGACCGTCAATCAGCTATTTTAACTATGCTAAAAGAAATGGGGAAATTACTGCCAGCACTTAACGTGATGTCAGATAAATACCCTACATTAAAAGAGCTAACTGACGACCCTATTGTTCATAACGCACAAAATATCTGTCCGAGTTACGATGTAGCAACCACCTTTAGCCGCAAGGCATTTCTTCAAAAAAAAGCTAAGCAAGATAATGCATACATGAGTGTAACGGCTATGCCAAGGTACTTAGATATACCGCTGGAAACCGACACGACAGCAAGCAGCTTTACCGATGATGATGGTGACGGCGTACCAAATGAGCAAGACACTTGCCCAAGCACACCTTTGAGTACAAATGTAGATTTATCTGGTTGCACAATTTATAGCGCATCAACCTCGAATATAGAAATTGGTATTCCTTTTTCTGCTGATTCAAGCGATGTAAGGTCTCAATATATTCAAGAAATTAGTCGGCTTGCAGATTTTTTAAAAGAGAACCCAACTAAACAGGTTGAAATACAAGGTCATGCCTCTTTAGATGGAGACCGTAAATATAACCGTAAACTATCAGAAAAACGTGCGTTTGCCGTAGCTGAAATTCTGATTAAGCAATTCGATGTAGAACCTAAACGTGTTAAATCGTTCGGGTATGGCATCGATCAACCACGTGTAAACGAAATATCAGTAAGAGCAAATGCTGCGAATCGACGTATCGAAGCTGTAATTACTGATATCTAAGACAATTAACGTTATGTAAATAACCTAAACTCGGCATGAAATATTTAAGTCGAGTTTAGGTTTACTAGTAACAATCCTATGCAGTTCTACATAACATTGGATGGTGTATGGAATTAAACGATGTACTTGATCATGGTGGCATCCTCGTTGACTGCCTAGCAGTTTTATGTCGTCATCATGGTAAAGAGTTTTCAAGAGAAGCACTATTAAATGGACTTCCTCTAACTGATGGAAATCTTACTCCATCAGGTTTTTCGCGCGCAGCAAAGCGCATCGGCTTTAAATCAAAAGTAGTTAATAAGCCATTACAAAAAATTAATACAGCACTGCTACCTGCCATCTTAATTTTAAAAGATAACCAAGCCTGTGTTATTAATTCTATTGATTACGATAAACAGTTGGTGAGTGTAATTTACCCAGAACTTACAGAATCAGTTATCGAACAAAGCATTGATGAGTTAGCTGCTAACAGTGTAGGTTTAGTTATTTATGCTCAACCAGAGTTTGCATTTGATGAGCGAACACCTGTACTTGAAAAACTATCAAAAGATGGATGGTTTTGGGGAGTAATTAAAGAATGCCGCTCACTTTATAAAGACGTAATTATTTCGGCTGTTGCTTTGGGCTTTTTGTCGGTTGCTATGCCTTTATTTGTAATGAACGTATATGACCGCGTAGTGCCCAACCACGCAACAGAAACCTTATGGGTACTTGCCATTGGCATTTTAATAGCACTCACTGCTGACTTTGTTTTGCGCTTAGTAAGAGGCTACTTTGTAGAGCTTGCTGCCAGTAGAATAGATGTCAAAGTATCGGCTGTAATAATGGAGCGGGTATTAGGTATGAAACTAAAAAACCGCCCATCGTCCGCAGGCTCCTTTGCTAGCAACATTCAATCATTTGAAGCTGTACGTAACTTTTTTAGCTCCATAACACTTGTCGCATTAGTAGACTTGCCATTCGTAGTTTTGTATTTAATTGTTATTGCCATTATTGGCGTACCTCTAAGTTTACCTATTATCGCGGGCGCACTTATATTATTAGCTTACGCTATAGCCGCACACCGCAAACTTGAGGCTCTTTCAGAACAAACAATGAAAGCAAGCTCAATGCGAAATGCAGTATTAGTCGAAAGCTTAACCAATATTGAAGATGTAAAGAGCTTTCACTCAGAGTGTAAAACACAGTCTGTATGGGAAAAGTCGGCCATTTACATTGCACAAGTAAACGCACATAGCCGACTCGTTTCTAGCTCTATATCAAATACAGCATCATGGATACAGCAATGCGTAGGCGTAATAATAATGATAATAGGCGTACACCTCGTTATTGAAGGTGAGCTAACTCAAGGCGGGTTAATTGCAGCCTACCTATTATCGTCTCGTGCTATGGGCCCAATCGGGCAGTCGGCCGCTGTTTTAGCACAATATCATCATGCCGCAATAGCAATGCAATCACTGAACGAGATTATGGAAAAAGAGGTCGAGCGTCCACCTGGTAAGCATTGGTTAAGCCACCCTATTTTAAAGGGCGATATAGAATTTAAAGATGTATGTTTTAAATACTCTGACGAATCTCATAATGCGCTCAACGGCGTTAGTTTTAAAATTAAAGCCGGTGAAAAAGTCGCCATTTTAGGACGTAATGGCTCAGGTAAAAGTACATTAGAAAAGCTTATTTTAGGACTATACGAACCCTGTTCAGGATCAATTTTGATGGACAATAATGATATACATCAAATTGACCCAGCTGAGCTTCGTCATAATATTGGCTACCTACCACAAACCGTTGCCCTGTTTTATGGAACCTTGAAAGACAACCTCACCATGAGTGCTTGGCATGCCAAAGACGAGCAAATTATTGAAGCCTGTGAGCGAAGCCAATTATTTGATTTAATTAATTCGCACCCAGACGGATTTGATTTACAAGTAGGCGAGCAAGGTCGTCAATTATCAGGTGGCCAGCGCCAAGCTGTAGGTATGGCAAGAGCCATAATTAACGACCCTCCAATACTATTACTAGATGAGCCAACCTCATCGCTAGATCATAATAGTGAAAGTAAAATTATTAACAATTTAAAGGGTTATTCTAAAGATAAAACCTTAATCGTGGTGACTCACCGCTCCTCATTACTTGAGCTTGTTGACCGAATTATAGTTTTAGATAACGGAAAAGTAGTTGCTGATGGACCAAAACAAAAAGTAATTGCAGCGTTAAATAATAAGACAGTGGAGCAAGCCTCATGAGTGACAATAAAAAACCACTTGAACAGCGCTCCTTTGAATCTGTTAGCAGAGCAATAGAAGCAAGAAAACAAGGCAAGCCATCAGTATTTAATAAACTATTTAAAGGATGGATTTCTCCGCCTAACAGCCAAGACTGGGTAGTAGATGCTCAGTGGGAAAAAATGCAACAGGAGCCAGCAAGCGCTAGGTTATTGCTCTATTTAATTTGTTTAACGTTTATATGCCTTATTGTGTGGTCTGGTTTTGCTAATTTAGATGAAGTTGCTCGTGGTGAGGGGCGTGTTATTCCCTCCAATAAATTACAACTTATTCAATCTTATGATGGTGGTATGGTCGAAAAAATAAATGTAAAAGAGGGGCAAATAGTAAATGAGGGTGATGTACTCATTAAAATAGACCCTACCCGCTTTATTTCTAGCTTTAGAGAAAACCAATCCAAAGTTGAGTCGTTAAGCGCAAAAGTAGCGAGACTCAGAGCACTCACTCAAAAAAAGGAGCTCGTATTTAGTGAGTCTGTTATTAAAAATGCGCCTAGAGTTGTGCAACATGAACGTTCTCTTTATTTGAGTAACAGCCAAGAATTAGAGCAACAAGTAAGTATTCACAAACGCCAACTAGAGCAGCGACACCAAGATTACATTGAAGCCAAAGCGGCACTTGAGCAGCATACGAGCGCGCTGCGCTTAACAAACAGAGAGCTCTCTGTTACTCGCCCATTGTTACGCACGGGTGCTATTTCAGATATAGATATTATTCGTTTAGAGCGCCAAATAGTTGATTTAAACGGCGAGATAAACAGAACCAAGGCAGTTATAAATAGGAGTCTTTCGGCCATTAACGAAGCTAAAAATAAGGTAACCGAAGTTGAGCTCGTTATGATTAACCGCTGGAACAATGAACTCTCCGAAGCGCTACTGCGACTAGATTCAATTAAAGAAACTGAATCTGGCTTAGCCGATAAAGTAACTCAAACTGAAATACGCTCTCCTGTTAAAGGCACTGTACAGCGATTATTAGTTAATACTGTTGGCGGTATTTTACAGCCCGGTAGCGATGTTATGGAAATTGTCCCGCTTGACGATCAACTTGTAGTAGAGGCAAAAATTCCGCCTAAAGACATTGCATTTTTACGCCCTGGGCAATCTGCGATGATAAAATTTAGTGCCTACGACTTTGCCGTATATGGAGGCCTTGAGGCAGAGGTTTTACATATTAGCGCCGATACCATTACAGATGACCGTGAGAATACCTTTTATTTGGTGCAACTAAAAACCACCAAAAATAACTTTTCAAAAGAGCTGACTATTATTCCAGGTATGACCACTCAAGTGGATATTATTACCGGTAAAAAAACCGTACTTGAGTATCTTTTAAAACCAGTTCTTAGAGCTACATCGCAAGCAATGACAGAGCGTTAAGCATTTAATAAATGGAGAAATAATGCGCCAAAGTATTTTTATTACACAGCCTGAATTTGAATCGAAGCACTGGCGAGCAGCGTTTCCTGGTTGTTTAATATGCACAAAAGAACCAAACAGAGTAACGGCATCAAGTATTATTTGGGTTTTAGCCGGTACACCGAACTGGCTTGAGCTCGTTAAAAAATATTCGCAACAACGTTTACTCGTTATTGTTATGACCAACGAACTTGAAATAAATCAACTTAGGAGTGCGCTTGAAGCAGGAGCTAGAGGATACGTAGAAGCACTCGCCACCAAAGTAATTATTGAACAAGTACTTGAGACAATTTGTTCTGGCGGAATATGGTTACCAGGACAATTACTATCTAATTTAGTGGGAGCTTTATCAAATACACCATTTAAATATGCGAGGACGTGCGAGCTTGATTTACTCACCAAAAGAGAACGCCAAGTAGTTGATATTGTTGTAACTGGTGCTACTAATAAACAGGCTGCAGAGTCTTTAAATATTACAGAGCGTACGATTAAAGAGCATATGGGTTCTATATTTAATAAGCTAAAAGTACGCGACCGCATCCAATTAATGTTAGTTGTAAAAGGGAATTAACCGCACGGTTAATGCCCTTTTACTCTTTAATAACCCCATCAAAGCCTAAGTTAATAAGTGTATCGAGGTCATCTTGACTGGTAACACCTTGTGCGACCACTTTAATACCAATAGAGTGCGCTAACGTACACACCCCTCGCAGGAATGTTTGGTTATCTTGGCTGTAACTAATATTATGCCCATAAACGCTATCAATCTTAATCATTTCAAGCCCAAACTCCTGAATTTTTTCAATTTTAGTAAATTCAGGACCTACACGTTTTAACGCCACCTTAGCGCCCATACACCTTACATCTTCACAAAAGCCTTTAAATATTTTAATTTCGCTGACGGCAATACTTTCTCGTATATCAAAGCAAATTTTAGAGGCTAAATCAGGAAATGCCGATAGATAGGTAAGAATTGAAGCAAGCGCAGCATCATCAAGTAATGTTTGGGCAGATAACTCAACCGAAATCAGCTCACTTGGTGGCTCAATACTATACTGAGCAACCAACGCCTTAATTAATCCCCAATCTAAACGCGCTAATAACTTTAAGCGATTAGCCCATTGGTAATAATAACTTGCCCGATATATTTGCCCGCCAAGCTCTAGGCTCAGTCCTAATTGATTTTGCATCAACTGCCCCGTAAAACTCGTTACTGGGTATGTGTTAATTTCTAGCGCTTTGTTATCTAGAGCTTCTTCTATTGCATTTTGCCAACTCGTTGCATCATCAAATAACTCGCTTTTTTGTTTATTGTCACTTACTTTTGCTTGAACACCTGGTTTATTATCGGCTGATTTTAAAAGTTCATCGGCTCGTTTTAATACATCAAACCGCGTGTCATTCTTTTGGATGTAAGTGCAACTATGCGGTATAGCTAATTCAATATTTTTATACTCTTCAATAAAAGATTCATGAAGCCTAACTACTTTTTCACTCAATACCTCAATATCATCAGTATCACTAAACAGTACAGTAAAGTCATTATGTGATATTCGGGCTATGTAGTTTTCTGAAAAGTGTGCTTCATTAGATTCTAAAAACTCGATTAAAACTTGCGAAAAACGACGTAAAAAATTAACCATTTCTACACGGCTAATTTGTTCGCTCATTTTATCTAGGTTCACAACTCTAAATAAAAATAAGGCTCCATGAGCATGATCTTTCGACTTTTGTAAGTGAGCCTCAAGCGTTGCACCAAAGTACTCTCTATTTGCTAAACCAGTTAGCTCATCGTGTTGCGATTTAAATCTAAGCTCTTCTAAACGTTTATTATCTTCTTTAATAATACGGCTAAAACGAGTAGATAACTGGTTCATTGATTGCACTAAACGGGCAAACTCAAAAGTGCGAGGAACGCTCGATTTAATAAAACGTTTTTCACCAAATGCATTAGCCTGATACACAACATCATCTAGTGGTTTTAATATCCTACTTAAAAAGTAAGCACTAACTATACAAGCAAAAAAAGCAACAATTAAAAAACTGAAAAATAGTTTAAGCGCACTTTCCCATAAGGCTTGCTCAGCATATTGACTATGGCTTTCTATAAACAAAGTACCAAACTGCTGCCAACCATCATTTACTTGCCCAACCCCTGGCTCTACATTTAATGCATAAATTGATCTAAACCACTGTGGAGCCGTCGCTTTAAGCTCATCGGTAAATGTGCGTTTAACAATCACCTCACCATTCGGGTTTTGTAGCTCTATTCGCTTATAGTGACCGGTATCAAATGTGGCTGAAACTAATAATTCAAGCTCAACGGGGTCTTTGTCTAATTGACTGATCATCAACGCAAGTGAGCTGGCGTTATCTACATTTTTTAAGTACAGCTGGGTCGAAAAATAACTTTTAGCCGAATTAGTACTAATTAAAACACTACTTATAAAGCCCACAAAAATAACAATTAATAATGCAATCCATAGCTCTTGCCTGAGTGTTATTTTTCGTTTTTTAAGATACTTAGATAAGGAAAATGATGCCATTACCACATAACTCCTTCTTGGGTTGTCTGCTCCAAAATTTTACGCCAGCGTGAAAGTCTTGCTGTTGGGCTGGCTACACTTTTGGTTGAATTATTAGCCCATAAACCTTGGCTGTTAAAGCTAAAAACAGGGCTTAAATCCACACGTTTTGCAGCAGGTAAAACCTTTGTTATTAAACTGTCTAAAATAAGTGGCTGAGCGTTTGGTGTAGCAAAATAACCTAACACCATATGCGCTTGTGTTTTGTTAGTGCCCGCAATTTTTGCTTTTACATAAATAAGGCGTAACTTGTCGTCGCTCACACCTAACGCTCTTAAGCTGATATATTTTGCTATTGCGTAATCTTCACAATCACCGAGGCCTCTGCCTAATGTTTCTAAAGGGGTTGCCCAATAATCGTTTTGTTTCCAAAGCAAAATATCTGTTTGGTAGCGTAAATTACGCGCAAAAAAATCGTTAACAATAAGAATTTGTTGTTGCTCTGGCTTGTTTTGAGTTTGCACCAACATGCTTTGCCAGTTGCGTGCAACCGCCGCTCGCGCAGGCCCGTATTTTTGACCCATGAGCTCTATAAAGGTATTAAATTGAATAGTTAGTCGGCTTGCAAGCACACCACTGGAGAGTACAAAAAACAGCAATAGGTAGCGCAAATTGGCTTTGCACCATATAAATAATTGAGGATTTAAATGACTTGGCTTAATCGCCATTTACAGAGCCACTGTTAATATAAGTGGCAATAAAATACATCTGTTGAGCACTACGCAATCTGCTTAAAATTAATCCTAACAACAGCATAGCACTCAATATAGGAGGATGAGATATTTTGAATAACTTTTTTAGTAGTACGTTACTTTTTTAACTTCGCGTGGTTTTACTTCACCTATGTATAAATCGTGCACACGCTTCATATTAAGCTCAAGCTCGGTCACGTAAGTATCATCTACTGCGTAAGTTTTAATTATTTGTGCACCTTTAATAAGCCCCTGCACTTTACTTTCTAAGTAATCGTCTTGAGCAATTGAGCCTTCCACCGTTGTTCCTGCGGTAATTTTTTGCCCATATACTTGCTCAGTAAGCTCGCGGTAAGCTTCAAGCTTAGAAGCCTTAATGGCCATAAGTTGCTTTTGCGACAAGTTAGCGCCTTTTTGTAAGCTAATAGGTGCATACCCTATCGCTTTTAAAACTGGGTAATTATTTGGCTCTACATATTTATATTCAACATGCTTATCAAAAACGCTGCTACAACCACCTAAGGTTAAACACCCAAGTGTAATAAGTAATGAAATCGCTCGCATAGCATCTAGCCCTTGTATAGTAATTAGCAGTACATATGCACGTTTAATGCCATTTATAGTATTACCAAATAACATTGGTACAGTCCTTGCTCTACCTAGTTAATAGCTAACGTTTAATTGGAGTAAAATTATGAAGTCGTTTTTATCATTGGCATTTGCAGGGTTAAGTGCAACGGCATTATTAACGTTCTCCCCTTTTACTAAAGCACAGTGGTATGAATCAACGGGTCACGCGAACGTCCAAAATGGTGATACAAGCGCTGCTAAATCTGCCGCTATAAAAGATGCGATTACACAGGCGTTAGTATTCTCTGGCGCACGGGTTAGCTCTGTGCAAACCTTGGTAGATGGCGTGTTAATGCAAGATCAGCTAAAAATTAGCAGCCACGGCGAAATTCAAAAAATTGAACTGGTCAGCGAAAATAAATACGACAATAAATTTGCCGTTACATTACGGCTCGATATTTTTTCTCAAACAGAGCAATGCCCACAAAATAGTTTTAATAAGTTTGTGGCCGTTACACAAAGCCAACTTGTTCATCGTGAACACGCCAAAATGGGTCAAATATTTGACGTAAGCAAAGCTATTAGCAAAAATATTTTTACTTCCCTGCAAAAATCAAAAATGAGCGCAGTACCTATTGCTTACTATAATAATGCAATAAGCGTTGATAAGTACTTTTCGCAGCAGCACGACTATTCAAATGCCCAATTAGAAGAAATATCTTCGCGCAGTAACGCTCAATATGTTCTGCTTAGCCAAATAACCAGCCTTTCAACTAGCGACAAACTCAATAACGATTATGCATTTTGGCAAGACGAGGCGTATGAGCGCAGTTACAACATTGAATTTGTATTATTTGATGGCACTACCTATGAGCAACTTTGGCAAAATAGTTACCATACTCAAGCAATTTGGCCATTTGAAAAAACAACCATAGTTGACGTTAATAGTGATAGGTTTTGGCAATCGCCTTATGGGCAAAGCATAACCGATATCAACCAAGCAGTAAGTTATGACATTCAAGCAGCCATGGCGTGTTTGCCAACTCAAGGCAAAATAATGCACATGGAAAATAGCAAAATCGTTATTAATTTAGGTAAAGCTCATGGGTTAAAAAAAGGCCAGATGCTAAGCATTGCGCACCATAACTATTTAACCGACGCAGCGGGTAATGTTATGCCACACACCATCACCACGCTTAATAAAATTCGCGTTGAGCAGCTTTATCAGCAAACTGCAGTAGCTGTCAGTATTGATGACAAACCACTACCTGGCGTGCAAATTAACGATGTAGTAGAAATAATCAGCCAAGATCTTTAGTTAATTTAGCTTTTAAATTAGGGTGAGCCGATAACCACTTGCCCAATTGTTCTACACCCGATAAATGCGGATAATGCTTTCTGCATGCAAACACCACATTACGCTGCTGATTAGGGAATATAGGCAAGTAATCAATCCCTACACGGTCGGTACATGCCAGTTTTGGTACAAATGTAATACCGTCATCCATGGCCACTAACGCTAATAATGTTTCTAAACTATTACCTTTATACTGATTAGATATATCGACTCCCGCAGAAAAACAAAACTTTTGGGCTTGATCTTTAAAGCAATGACCATCACTTAACATTAGTAGGCTGCATCCTTGAAGGTCGTTCAACGCCACTTTTTTATGCTTAGAAAGCGCGTTATCTTGTGATACCGCCACTAAAAAATCTTCTTTGTATAAAGCAACCGTATGGTAATTAATAAGCTCTGGCACATCGGCTAAAATAGCAAAGTCGAGTTCGCCATTATTTAAAGCTTCTAAAATTGTTGCTGTTTGCATCTCAATAAACGAAAACTGACTATCAATAAATGCCGCTTTCATTGATGTTAATAACGCAGGCAACAAGTAAGGCGCAATGGTAGGAATAATACCAATAGTTAATTTACCTTGTAGAGGCTCATTAGAAGTAGCAGCAAGTTCTTTGAGTATTTGCGTTTGTTCTAAAATAATCTCTATTTGCGTCAACAAACGTTCACCTTTTGCTGTTAACGTAACTTGTTTAGTTGAGCGGTCAAATAAAGTAACGCCAAGCTCATGTTCGAGTTTTTTTACTTGGCCACTTAATGTAGGCTGACTTACAAAACATGCATTGGCAGCTTTGCGAAAGTGCTTGTATTGCGCTATTGCTTTTACATATTCAAAATCTTTTAAGTTCATATTCAGCTCTACGTGATAGTTTATAACTATCAGTTTAATACAAACAAACGATTGGAACTATATTTAATTATTCACCATAATGGCTATCAACAAATCAAGAGGAACAAAAACTATGTTAAACAATATCGAAGGTCAAACAATCCCAAGTGTTACATTTGCAACTCGTCAAAATAACGAATGGAAATCAGTAACAACAGATGAAATTTTTGAAGGTAAAACGGTTGTAGTGTTTTCACTACCTGGTGCATTCACACCAACATGTTCATCAACCCACTTACCACGTTACAACGAATTAGCAGGCGTACTTAAGCAAAACGGCGTTGACGAAATTGTATGTTTATCAGTAAACGATACCTTTGTAATGAACGCATGGGCTGAGCATCAAGAAGCGCAAAACATTACTTTATTACCAGACGGCAACGGCGAATTTACTGACGGCATGGGCATGTTAGTAGACAAAAACGACCTAGGCTTTGGTAAGCGCAGCTGGAGATACTCTATGCTTGTTAAAGATGGCGTGGTTGACAAAATGTTCATCGAACCAGATTTACCAGGTGACCCGTTTGAAGTATCTGACGCAGACACAATGCTTGATTACATCAACCCTAAGCAAGCTAAACCAGAACCTGTAAGCATCTTTACTAAACCTGGCTGTCCTTTTTGTAAAAAAGCAAAAGAGCTTCTTGCAGAAAAAGGCTTCGCATATGAAGAGATTGTTATGGGTGCAGGCGCATCACTAACAAGTCTAAAAGCTGTATCTGGTCGTGACACTGTTCCACAAATATTCATTGGTGGTAAGCACATCGGTGGTTCAGACGACTTAGAAAAATACTTTGCTTAATTAAGTAAAAAATAGCAGGGGCGTACGCGCCCCTCTATATCAATCTCATCGCCTAGATTGAAAATAATAAAGGATACCACTATGAAAGAATTGCAAACCGATGTTGTTGTTATAGGCGCTGGCACTGCTGGTTTAAGTGCTTATCGTAATGCTAAACAGTTCACACAGAATGTATTAATGATCGAATCAGGCCCATACGGCACCACATGTGCACGTGTTGGTTGTATGCCAAGCAAGTTATTGATTGCAGCCGCCGAAGCCGCACACGCAATTGAAATGGCACCTGCATTTGGTGTTCATAGCTCAAAGCCTGTCATTGATGGCAAAGCAGTTATGGCACGCGTTAAAAGTGAACGAGATCGTTTTGCAGGATTCGTAGTAGAAGCCGTAGATGAATTACCAGATGGTGATAAAATTCGTGGTTACGCTAAATTTTTAGACGCAAACCGCGTACAAATAGACGACCATACAATTATTACAGCAAAACGCTTTGTAATTGCCACCGGTTCACGCCCTTCATACCCTGGCGTATTTAATAACTTTGGTGACAAACTTATTATAAACGACGACGTATTTGATTGGGATGACCTACCAGAATCAGTCGCTGTATTTGGCCCTGGTGTAATAGGTCTTGAAATTGGCCAAGCACTTAGCCGACTAGGCGTAAATGTAAAACTATTTGGTGTAGGCGGCGCAATTGGCCCACTTACAGATCCAGTAGTAAAAGACTACGCAAATACTGTTTTTGCTGAAGAATTTTTTGTAGATACCGACTCAAACGTATCTGACATGATGCAAGTTGGCGACAAAGCACAGCTAACTTACACCGACAAACAAGGTGAAAAACACACTGAACAGTTTGACTACGTACTTGCAGCCACAGGCCGAGTACCTAACGTAGATAAACTAGGCCTTGAAAACACCGGCATTGAACTTGATGAACGTGGCGTACCGCACGCAGACACGCACACAATGCAGTGTGGTGAGTCGAACATATTTATAGCAGGCGATGCAAGTAACATGCTACCACTGCTACACGAAGCATCTGACCAAGGTGCTATTGCAGGTCAAAATGCAGGGCGCTTCCCAGATGTACGTATAGGTCTGCGCAGAGCAAAAATTGCAGCTGTATTTAGCGACCCACAAATAGCCATGGTCGGCGAAAGCTACAAGCAAATTACTGACCGATTAGGCCCATGCGGTTGTTTTGAAGTAGGCGAAGTAAGCTTTGAAAACCAAGGCCGTAGCCGAGTAATGCTTAAAAACAAAGGTCATATGCGTGTATATGCAGAGCAAGGTACAGGCTTATTTTTAGGTGCAGAATTTATTGGCCCACAAGCCGAACACATCGCTCACTTATTAGCTTGGGCTGTACAAAACAAAATGACCGTACCAGAAATGCTTGATATGCCATTTTACCACCCAGTAATTGAAGAAGGGTTACGCACCGCTCTTCGCGACTTAAACGCCAAACTTAAATTTGGCCCAGACATTGTAAATTCATGTATGGAATGTGGCCCAGGCGCATAACCTATTTACCACACATACAAACTTGCTAAGTAAAAGCCAAAACTAACGTTTTGGCTTTTTTTTATAATTTTTTTAAGCTTACCTCTCAAAAAAAAATTTAGTTGTTACACTTAATTGTTAATCGAATCAAAAAAGATAAAAACATCACCTAGTTCTAGCGCAATTTTCTTAACGTTAGATAGACTCTCTATATAAGCAGATTTGTATTATTTAATAAAGTTATCTCTGAGTAACGACACTACTTCGTTAGTACGACCATTTAGTACTGCTTTAAGGCCAAATAAAGCCGTAGAGGCTACCTGCCCTGCTTCTATTTTAGGCGGCATGACTAACTCCATTCTATTTACTTTTACTTCTAATAAAGCCGGTCCTTTTGCATCTAGCCATGCGCGCATCTTTGAAGGCAGTTCATCAGGGTCTGATACTTGCCAACTGTGCAAGCCAATTTGCTGTGCTAATAGAGCAAAATTAGGGTTCGAGAGACCTGTGTAACTATCAAGTAAGCCTTCTACCCTTTGCTCCATTTCTACAAAGCCGAGTGAGTCATTGTTAAAAATTAAAATTTTAACTGCTATTTTCTCTTGCACTAAGGTAAGTAAATCTCCCAATAACATGGTGATCCCGCCATCGCCACACATTGCTATTACTTGCCTATCAGGATATGCATTTGCAATTCCTAATGCCTGAGGATACGCATTTGCCATAGTACCATGCAATAAACTGGCTAAAAAACGGCGCTCTCCTGTAGCCTTTAAATGCCTTAATAACCAAACCATTGGACTTCCTCCATCGGCGGTAAAAATAGCATTATCAGTGGCCTGTTCACTGAGTAGCTGCGCCAGGTACTGCGGGTGAATAAGGTCAGAGTCGTGTTTTGCCTTTTTATTGTAGCCCTGAGTGTCTTTTTTCCACTGCTCAAGCGATTCATTCAAATGTCTATTATCTGATTTTTGTTCAAGTAGTGGGGTTAACGCAGCTAAAGTATCTTTAACATCGCCCACTAAACCAAGTTCGATAGGCGAACGGCGCCCTAAATGGTTAGCCTCTTTATTGATTTGCACAATACGGGCTTTTTCAGGATAAAATTGGGTGTAGGCAAAGTCAGAACCTAAGCAAATTAACAAATCGCAATCGCTCATTGCTTGCACTCCTGCAAGATTTCCTAAAATCCCTGTCATACCAATGTTAAAAGGGTTATTAGGCTCTACAAATTCTTTTGCTCGCGAACTATGAGCTATCGGAGCGTTTAACTTTTTTGCCAAAGTAATAAGTTGATCATGCGCCTTTCGGGCGCCAATACCTGCGTAAATGGTAATGCGCTTTGCATCGAGAATCATACCAGCAAGCTTTTTGAGTTCGTCGTCACTTGGACGAATAACCGGTTGAGGCTGGTGAACCGACCAAGGCAAATCATCATCTATTTTCTCCTTAAATACATCGCCATTAACTACAACCACCGCCACCCCCTTGTGTGCCAATGCCGCTTGAGCTGCCTGGGTTACGATACGCCGAGCTTGATCTGGGTGGCTAATACGCTTACAAAATACAGAGCACTGCTCGTAAATTTTGGTTTGGTCCAACTCTTGTGGAAAATCCATTCCTTCCTCCGCCCTATCAATGTTGGAGGCTATTAAAACAACAGGGGCACCATTACGGTGGCTTTCAAAAATACCATTTACAAAATGTAAGCTGCCAGGTCCACATGTTCCAGCACAAACAGCAAGCTGCTCTGTCATATAAGCTTCTGCACCGGCGGCAAAGCCACCTACTTCTTCATGACGTACATTGACCCACTTTAAATCGGTGTGCCTAATCGCATCAGTAAAATGATTTATTGTGTCGCCAACAATACCATAACAACGTTTTGCTCCCGCTTGTACGAGAGTGTCTGCTATAACGTGTGAAACTGTTGTACTCATTAGTAATGTCCTCTTTTATGTGCTAATAACGTTGTTCCCATTGCATCGGTTAAATTTTTAATTGGCTTAAATGTATCTTTAGAAGCAGCTTCCCACCAATCGCAATACGCTGTATCGCCAGGGGTATCAAGCAAACTGTTAGGAGGTAAAAATGGATGGACTTCCATAATTGACTTAGATTGTGCTGCATCTATGCGCGTTATAATTTGATGGGGATCTAACTCACTAGGATGAACGCCACCGCAGGA
Source organism: Pseudoalteromonas sp. SR41-1 (assembly GCF_014164015.1). NCBI lineage: Bacteria > Pseudomonadati > Pseudomonadota > Gammaproteobacteria > Alteromonadales > Pseudoalteromonadaceae > Pseudoalteromonas > Pseudoalteromonas sp. SR41-1. Next base: position 17,503 of record NZ_JACJEK010000029.1, on the reverse strand, counting down.
GCCCACAATTTCACCTAATGCAGCTAACGTTTTAGAATGAAACAGCGCTGCTCTTTGTGATTGTATTTCTATATCTAACGAGCGTTGGCGCTGTGGATCTTGGGTGGTGATCCCCGTAGGGCACGTCCCTTTGTCACAACGCTTAGCTTGCACACAACCAATGGAAAACATAAACGCACGCGCGGCATTACACCAATCAGCGCCTAAAGCAATATGCTTAGCCATGCCCATACCATTATAAATTTTACCACTGGCACCGAGCTTTATATGCTTCCTTAACCCCGTACCCACTAACATATTTTGCATCATTACTAAACCATCCTCTAAAGGCATACCAACCCAATCCGACAATTCATTAGGTGCAGCGCCCGTACCGCCTTCTGCGCCATCGACCACAATAAAATCAGGGTAAATTTCAGTGCTAAGCATAGCTTTACCCAACGCCATAACCTCGTGGGGCATACCAACGCACAGCTTTAACCCTACTGGCTTACCGCCAGAAAGCTCACGCATATGTTGTGCAAATTCAAGTAATTCAACGGGTGTTGAAAAAGCAGAGTGCCCAGCGGGCGACAAACAATCTTCATGAGCGGGAACTTTACGGGTGCGGGCTATTTCTTCAGTTACCTTAGAGCCTGGTAACAAGCCACCATGGCCTGGTTTAGCACCTTGACTGAGTTTTATTTCAGTCATTTTTACTTGTTCACTTTGTGCAGTATCAGCAAACTGCTTTGGATCAAAATTGCCGTGCTCGTCGCGACAACCAAAGTAGCCAGTGCCTAACTCCCATACAATGTCGCCACCATGCTTTTTATGATACTCACTAAGCCCTCCTTCCCCGGTATCATGATAAAAGTCACCTATTTTAGCGCCTTTATTTAATGCCTCAACTGCTCTACCCGATAATGCGCCGAAGCTCATTGCCGATATATTTAATAAGGATGCTTCATAAGGTTGGCTAGATTGCTCATTACCAATAGTTACCCTTGGCTTAGTATCTGGCTGAGATTTAGGTGCCATAGAGTGGCAAACCCACGTATAACCATCTTCTTTTACGTTGCGTTCTGTACCTAAAGGTCGCGTATCACTTTTACCTTGCGAGCGAGCATAAATAAGATTACGCGCTTCAAAACTGTAAGGTGTACCTTCTAAATCATCCTCCACAATGTATTGGCGTAAAAATGGTCGTAAGTCGTAAAATATGTGCCTTATCCATGCTATTACCGGATAATTTCTAAGCAACGTGCTACTAGTTTGCAACCTGTCTTTAATGCCTAGTGCCACAAAAAAACCAGCAATAATGATGACGAATATTGAGAGGTAATTATAAGGATTTAAAAACAGAACTAGCACTAACACAATCAATGCACTGATCGGTAAAAAAGCGCGCATTAATAAATGAAAAAAAGAAGCCATTTGTTTCATTATCGTATTTCCCTTTCTTTTGAGTGAGCAAAAGCAAGGTGAAAGCATATACTAACCCAAGCTCGAGCAATTAATAATCTACTCTAGGGACACACTATAATAAGCAAACTGAACAAAAACTGATGAAAGAGACTAAAAAAGGAACAAACAAAAATGGGCTACGCTCAATCAACTAATAGCAATTGCATTAAATAAGTGATCTATTATAGCGCTAAGAAAATAGCACAATAACAAGGCAAAATTGTGATGTATAAAGTCAAAATTTGATGATCATATACAAAGCTCCTAGAGTTTTTCGATATAGTTGTGTTGACCAAGACATAAACGTTATCAGAGGAGCTTAGTATAAAACTATATGGTGGGGTGGAGTTGACTTGCATTCAAATAATAGTGTAATTCCTATCATTAATGAACAGGGTGAAACGCTTAACTGCAATCGTTTAAATAATGACATCTCTGTCATTTTATCTTTTTAGCCCCTTATAAATACAAGCTAGCAGGACTTGTTGTTGAATCAACATTTAATTTGTATTGGTAAGTTGATGCATTAATAGCTGCAAAGTTTAAACTTCACTTAGCGAATCCAGCTGCAACCCAGCAATACTCTGGTTAAAAATATACCAACGAGCATAGTGATGCACGCCGGTTAGCTGAAATGCTAAGTCTAGATATACTCTCTGGAGGCTATATTTATCCCCGAGAACTCAGGGCTGTTCGAGATTTAATGCACAAACAAATGGACATTGTTCAACAGTCCACTAAAAACTTATTATCGGTGTAAAGTTGTTATATGCGTCATCTTGGTTATAAGCTCGGTAGCAACAAAATGACCGTACCAGAAATGCTTGATATGCCATTTTACCACCCAGTAATTGAAGAAGGGTTACGTACCGCCCTTCGCGACTTAAACGCCAAACTTAAATTTGGCCCAGACATTGTAAATTCATGTATGGAATGTGGTCCAGGCGCATAACCTATTTGCCACACATACAAACTTGCTAAGCAAAAGCCAAAACTAACGTTTTGGCTTTTTTTATAATTTTTTTAAGCTAACCTCTCAAAAAAAAATTTAGCTGTTACACTTAATTGATAATTCAATTAAAAAGATGGAATAGCTATGCCCAATAATAAATTTAGACTAGTCACTCGCAGCGATTTTGATGGCTTAGTTTGTGCCGTATTGCTCAAAGACTTAGACCTAATTGACGATATTTTATTTGTTCATCCAAAAGACATGCAAGATGGCAAAATAGACATTACCGAAAACGACATTACGACCAACCTCCCCTACGTTGCAGGCTGTCATATAGCATTCGATCATCACCTTAGCGAAACCGTTCGCAACTCAAGCGACATAAAAAACCATATTATTGACCCAAAAGCCCCATCAGCAGCTCGCGTAGTTTATGACTATTATGGCGGCGCTGAAAAACTTCCAAATATTTCTGTTGAAATGATGGACGCGGTAGACAAAGGCGATGCTGCTCAGTTTTCAAAAGACGAAATATTAAACCCAACCGATTGGGTATTAATGAACTTTATTATGGATGCGCGAACTGGACTTGGCCGTTTTCGCGAGTTTAAAATTTCAAATTACCAATTAATGATGAAACTGATTGATGCGTGTAAAGATCAGAGCATCGAAGAAATCCTACAAATGGAAGACGTAGCCGAACGTGTTGCTTTATATAACGAGCATAACGAAAAAGCCAAAGAGCAAATTTCTCAATGCGCTACCGTCCATAAAAACTTAGTGGTCCTTGATTTAACTCAAGAAGAAACAATTTACGCCACAAACCGATTTGTTATTTATGCCATGTACCCCGACTGCAATATCTCGATTCATAAAATGTGGGGCCTTAAAAAGCAAAATGTAGTGTATGCCATAGGTAAATCAATAACTAACCGCAGTTCAAACACCAATGTTGGCGAACTGTGCCTTAAATACGGCGGCGGCGGCCATTTAAATGCAGGTACTTGCCAAGTAGAAACAAGTAAAGCTGAAGCCGTGCTTAGTGAGTTAATCGATAAAATTACTAGTGATGGTTAAGACCTAGCTAACAAAATTATAAAGTGAGTGGATTTATATTTACTCGCTTTTTTATTTATAAGAACTTAACCAGAAAGTTGATTCTTTGCTAACGCCTCACGGATTAGTTATTAACGCCTTAAGTTTCCAAGAACAGCATTGAACTGTATTAGTTCAGACAAGATTACGATCATTTTGTATTTTTCACTTAACTTTACAAAGTAGACCTTCCCTAAGCACTCTCCTTCCCAATACTCGCTTATAAACAACATCGGATATAACTTACAACTCCTAACTATAATGTCTCGAAGTTTATTTATATGCATAGCAGCATATAAATTTTAGCGTATGTGTAGTAACTTTTATTCTTTCTGATAACCTAAACGGAAATTGGTTTACCACTATAATTTGCAGTAAATAACAATGAAGTTTAAACCTTTAATTCTCACCGCTCTTTTAGTAATGACTCTCATTACATTTCATAGCAATGCGCAAGAGAGTCGTTGTACAAATTATGGCTCTGTTATTTCAAGTCTTTATAATTCGATAGAGACTCTAAACGTCAAAAAATTAAAGGCAATAAACGAACATTTAAAAAATCATTGCGTTCATAACAATATTGAAACTCACCTTTTATTCAGTGAGTTAACAATTGCTGATGCTGAAAAAGATAGAAATAACATAGAGCTTATTAGAAACAAGATTACAGCCTTAAATATTTTAGATAAAAGTAATCCTCGCTTTGCATGGCATCTATACGTAATGGCTCAAAGTTGGTTTTGGGATTCAAAGACTGAAAAAGCAATTGCATTACTTAGTGAATACAAATCCTATTTTATAGGTGAGCCAAAAAACTCTATTGAAGTTAGAGCTTTATCTTTAATAGGCGGCTATTTTGATAATGCCGAATCGAGCATAGAAAAAGAAAAAAATACCTATTTTGATAAAGCTGAGATTAAAGCAAATGAAATTGGTGATCCTGAATTAATATTATACGTTAACTTTAGAAAAGGCAGCGAAGCCTATCCCGATCTAAATACTGATAGTGCTGTTGAATATAAAAAGAAAAGAGATAAATGGGTTAGCATGCTAGATTCAGTGGATTCTTGTGTAACCAAAGCTGAAGTATTACTTTATTGGGGGTACTTGGAGATTGAAGACAAGAACAAAAGCTTATCAACATTAAAAGAGGCTATCCAAATATTATCTGACTTTGGCGTCACTAGAACGGCATTAGACGGCTCCATATTATATATTCAATTATTACAAAGTTATGGTGAATTGTCAGAAGCTGAGTCCATGATTAATAAATTAATTGAAGACCACTATAGCTTAATGGACGACTATCAGATAAAAAAGTTATATGAATGGCTTTTTGAATTTAGTAAGTCACAAAAACGATTCGAAGATGCTATGAAATATAAAGATAAGTATTACGAAAACTTACTTAGTGAAGACGATAAGAGCCAAAAAGAATTAGATGAATTACTCTCTGAATATAAAGTTGAAGAGCAAAAAAGCGCAAACAGAATTTTAGAACAGTCGCTTGAAGTAACTAAATTAGAAAAAGAAAATGAAAAACAAAAAAATTATATTTTAGTTATGTTTATTATCACGTTATCGATAACTGTACTTTTGCTTTCACTCATTGTTTACCGGAGTCAAAAATCTAAAAATGAACTGAGTAAATTAGCAATGATTGACGTGCTAACTGGTGCGCCAAATAGACGAGCAATTACCCTTCAAGCAACCAAAGAATTAGCAATTGCTCAACGCAAATGTCAAAATTTAACAATACTATTGGCTGACTTAGATAACTTTAAATCTATAAATGATATTTATGGGCATGATGTGGGGGATTTTGTGCTAAAGAAATTTGCAGATATTGCTTCAGAAAATATTAGAGCAATGGATAAATTTGGTCGCTGGGGAGGTGAAGAGTGGTTATTTATCCTACCAGCTACTTCGATTGAAGAAGCAAAAAATTTATTTGAGCGTCTTTCAAGTAAATTATCCAAGGTTGAAGTCGATGGTCTTTCAAATATAACATTCTCAATGGGAGCAGTTGAACTTTATAGCAATTCTGATTCAGATTTAAATTCATTAATAAGGAAAGCCGATGATAAGTTATATATAGCTAAAAAATCTGGTAAAAACAGAGTTTGCTTTGCCCCAAAATAGCTAATTAAGAACTTTACCTTATGTGCGGTAAGAAAATATATATCGATGACAAAACTGACTTTCAGCTTGGATACACAATTATCCAAAAGATAGTAATTTGAACGGCAGCTTTTTACTTTTGAGCGAAAGTTTCAAAGATTACTAAAGAACTAAAGTTGGCCAAACAAGTAGCTAGTATCGCTTAGTTTTGGATAAAGATTAAGTCTTTGATTTAATTGGTAGCCCCTGCAAACACCAGATTAAGAGCATAAACCATTGAAATAAATCAAATTAAACAAAATCACAGCAAGACAATGTAACTATCAGTGTAACTAAACTGTTTTGTCACTACTTTGCTAATCTTATTTACAGCGTTTATGAGAAGTGAAATTATTGGACTACAAATAGAAAAGGATAATTATTCATGGAACGAATTAAATTAATATTCAAAATTAAATAGCTAATTAGATATCCAACCAAATGTAAGTTTATTTATAGACATAATTAAAAAAATTAAGATATGTGGGTGTCAACATAGTTATAGGAATATAGTACTCTATTCAGAATCTATATACTTACTCAAAGGGAAAGAATGAACAAGCATCACTATACTACCATAGAGACACTAGCTCTGATTCTTAATTCAAAGAAGATTCGATTCAACCGACTTACGAATGTTGATGATGTTCAGGAATCAAAAAATTACGGAAAATATGATCTTTCGCCATTTATTTATATTAGTTGTTGGACAACTAATGACGAGGAAAGTATTCCTCTTTGGAAAATGTACACTTCAGACATGAGAGGGGTTCGCATCACATTTGACGATAACCCTTTTTATATGAGAAAGCCAAATCCTTTAGATATGCCTAACCTAAATATTAATATTTCTGATGATACCTTATCGCCAATCCCACTTAATCAAATGATGTGTGATCAATATTATATATCGCCAGACTTCTTAATAAAAAGGCACTTCGGGAAAGAGGTCAAGTATGTTGATAATGTTTCAGGGATATATGAAAACACAGTTGATTTACAAGTTCAGCCTGATGGGCAAGCAACTATGAGTATCCCAGTAGCAGGTAATTTAGCTATTCACAAGAATAAGGTATGGTCTTTTCAAGAGGAGTATAGATACAACCTATTGGCTTTCCCTCCACCTCCTAATGGATACTGCTCAAAAAATATTATTGAAATTTCTAATACCGCAATTAAATCAATATACTTGGGTATTCCTCCTAAGACAGAATTCATCGACGTAGATATCTGCCCAAAAAAGCTTTCTAATATGTCTATCACTTTAGGCCCACTATGCTCATATGCAGATGAACTTTTAGTAAAGGCATTAATAGAAAAGTATTCACCAAAATCAAACTTTAAAAAGAGCAAGCTGAGTGGTCAAATTCGACAACGTCGTTAAAAAAAGCTAAGCCCCCCATGACTCAGCTTGCATCAATAAACCATATGCAAACAAAAAATGATAATTTTATTGAGTCATGTTTAAGTTCCAAAAATGAAGCTACAGTGATTAATTTAACTAAGTATAATTACAAAAGAACAAACTGATTTTTCCAGCGTCAAAATGTTCCCCCTTAAACTTATCAACCTTACAAAACAAAACTTAAATTTTTTACTATCCTGCGTTTTGTTATGTTCTACTGCGACTAGGGACACAAACTATAAAGCTATCAAATTGCATAATACCCACACATCAGTAAACTATCTCTTAAATATCACTCAATATCATCGAGGCTGACTTATGAGCTATTCAATTATGCAAGCGAGACAAAGCACTAAGAACAAAGCGACAGGATCATTAAAAACCCTGTCAGATTTAGAGCAAAATCGTGAAATGACAAATAATAATTTAGATCAGCAGCAGAAAAGTGCTCAACTTAGTGGCGCTGGTTCAGGCGCAATGATTGGAACGCAAATAATGCCAGGCTGGGGAACGGCTATTGGGGCAGCGGTTGGCTTTGTAGCTGGATCACTTTAAATTACAAATTAAGTTTAGTAACCCATACCTCCCCCATTTGTTATGCATAGAGCTAATACTGGTCGGTATATAATAATTCTAATTTTTAAGTAATTAAAAATCGATAAGAATGCGTTTACACAAAGGAATGATCATGAGTAAAAAAAAGAACGATAACACAACAATAGTCTCTACATGTTTGTACGGGTTTACGATTGTCGTCTTGTTTTTTGTTGTTGCTTGGTATTTTTTTAGTTCTTTTAATTTTAATTTAGACGCCCCATTAAAGAATTGGGTAGATACTGCAAGCTACTTTAATGGAATATTAACTCCTCCGTTATTGGCTATTACCTCTATTTTTATTTTCCTCACTTGGCAGACAAGCAAAAAAGAACTTAAAGCAACTAACGATGTTTTAGAATTTGATAAAGCGATAAAGATTTTTAATGCGATGTTAGATAGTTCAACCAAGGCATTCGAACGAAAGATTTCATTTAAGCAAAAAAATCAAGCTTACAATAAGCTACTCAACGACAGTGCTAAAAATGAAAAAATGCCGCTATATGAAATACTTGAAGATGAACGTGCCAACCGTGAACTATCTAAGTACAGGTTTTGTTGTGTTCTAAAAGATTTTACTCATGAGGAATGTTTTACTAAATTTGGAGAACCTAAGTATGCTCCATCAACAGATATACATAATTTAGAGGATACAGCCCTAGTTCTCGCTCTATTTAAACATGAACTAATGAATCAATATTACATGGACTTACCAAAAGAAGAATTAGCTAAACCAATTCGTAGGTTCTTCGATATTTTAGATTTTATTGCAAGGTATAACGATAACCATGAGGTTCGTAATGCTCTTATCGATTTATTTCTCTTTAATATTGATGAGATGACATTAGATCTCCTTTCAGAGGGTCCATTGAATGAACATGAAATTTTTAACCTTATTCTCGAAAATTAACAACAACCATCTAACAAGCAAATTGCTAAAATTGTTTCTCGAACTACTCCAGATAGACGTGACAAATTACGGCAACAAAAAATATTGCCCGGTCTGTAAAGTTAATTTTCAACTAAGAGCTTACAGTGCCTTTTATTAGACGCCTAAAAAAACAAATCGTTTATTTAAGCCCTCATTTGTTCCGAATTTAATAACTACCAGATAAAAAACAACTACTTAAAATTTTAATTGTTCCGCCATTTGTTCCGCACTGTTCACCCTGTCACACGCTTTAAAAGAGCCATAAAACCCATTAGCCCTTAGCTTTATCCTACTAGCACCGTAATTTTTAGCCTGAGTAGCTTTGTAGCCCTTCCCACGCGCTTTAGCTAAATAAGATATACGGTAAATAGCCTCTTGCTGTGACTCCAAGCAATCACGCTTCATGATGTAATAACAATTTTTTGGTACATAAGCCGAACCGTTAAGCTCGCCCCATATCTGTAAAACCTTCTTGGTTATGCTGTTTGGATAGTTAACTTTTGACGCATCAAGCATAAGCGCATAGTGGTAATGTTGACGTTTTGCCCTCTCAAGCTCTCTACACCATACAAAACCAATACGACTAACCCCATATTGAGCCTTAACCCATTTAAACAGCCTACGGTTAAATACAGTGATGATTTTGTTATCTGGCGTGTACGACTCCATACGCAAATCAAAACGAATTAACATCACACGACTATGGTTGCTCAACATAGCCTCAATCTGGTCTAGCATAGCTCGCATAGGCTTAACCATTAATCCACTTTTTCCAGCGTTTACCCACCATCCTTTTTCACCGTGGACAAAAATGTGTTCATACCCTTTATCATTGTTATTTATGGTTAGTTGGTTAGTCATTCATGAGCCGTAGATTAGATATTATTAAATACCCAGTTAATTGTTAGTAGCTACTATCCATAGCTATAACGCCTCTACTGGGGCGCATCTTCAAAAATAGCCTTTTTTCGAGGGTAAAAAACCGACTTTGAGTGTTCATATTGCTTCACCAACAAAAAGCCATAAACGACAAAGCACACAGCGATAGTATTCGCTTACATAAAAATACTGGTACATAGGTTTTTTAGGCTATTTTCTTAGGTGGGTTTCCCTTGGCCACGATCACTACCAAGGGATAATTCAAAGTTGATTTAATATGCTGGTGGCGCATATTTTTATTAAGCGGCCTGTTCATCAGAACGAGTAGACATTTTGCCTAATTCTTTTATAGCATCCTCAAGCAGACCATCCACCAGCCAAATTACATTACTCAGATGACCTCCAAGCAATCCGCCAAACCCCTCACTATTGCGCAAAGCGTCCAGCACCGTTTTAGCCTGAATTAAAAGCTGCTCAAATTTCAATTGTTCTCTAGGAATTTCACCAAAATACATATCAACGCTATCCGTTAAAACTCCCCCTATGCGATCGCTAACCGTCCAAAGTAAGTTTGCTAATGTGGCCCCTGTCATAGACTTGTAGTTATCATTAGCAGTAATAAACACTGTTAGGCTATGTACCTGACTTACCGCCCCATCAAGATAGTCAAAATTGTCTGCCGAAATGCTAGCATCATATTTCATATTGTTTGTAGTCATCGTCCTGTTCCTTTTAATTAAATTTTTAATAGCCGGTAATGGCAATACTTTAGTAATTACTTATGACAAACGATTAAAAGGCGCCAACAAATCCGCCTCTTGCTCCTTGCTTAATACTCCTGCTTTTCGCCTTGCCCGGCTCGCGTTAATCTCTTTCAAAATTGCCGCTGCTATTTCTGGTGATGAAAAGCTATATCTAAGATGAGTACCTATACCGTCTGGGTTCTCATCATTCACTCGCGTTAACTCAAAACCGTGCAAGCGCTCTAACTGCGTAAAGTAGTTCCTGCCACTGGATAGTCCAACGTTACGCAAAATATCGTTTTCTGTAGCACCTGCAGGGTGCTGTAAAATATAAATAAATGCTCGCTCTTTCTTTGGCTGCGTTCTCGGCTTTTTTGGGCTATTATCATTGGCTGCTGAATTGGCTTGAGTGGCGGCTTTTTTGCCGCTGCTCCCTTTCATTAGGCCGCCCCTTTCACTTCATTAGCACCGGGCAAGCTTTCCATCCATTTTTGAATATCACTAGCAAGCCAGCCCATAGCCTTAATACCTAGCTTTTTTCTAGCAGGGAACTTACCCGCCTTTTCCCAGCGGTTAATCGTAGATACGCTAGCGCCAGTAATTTCCACAACATCATTTAATTTTAAAATTCTATCTGTCATCGCCTTTCACCTTCTATTTTATTGGGTCAAGGCGAATATTAAGGACTCAAAAATAAATTACACGACAGCTAACTTTTGGTTGCGGATTTCAAGACTAAGCTTTCTAAAAATAAATATAAGAATATGATTCAAAACAAAATTCACCTTGCTTTATTCAACCATTCATTAATTATCTTTTCAATCGACCCCTTATCTTGTGGAGGCTCCAATGTTTCAGGCCAAAATAGCTGTGCTTTGGTTTCAACTAACTTAGCTACCTTTGCGCCAGCCACTTTACCTGTGGTTTTTGTTACACACTCCCCCCTAAATTCAGATAATACAGCTAATGCTGCCCCCAGTATTTCCATTCTTTCCCTATTACTTTTATCTATAATATCGAAACGATTATGAGGCTCTTTTTTTGGCTTAATTGCTTTCACTAATATTGCTACTTGATCAGCCTTAATTAATAAGTCATCAACTTGAGGGTGTATAGGGTGAATATGATGTACTTCAATTCCTTTATATTCTGCTAGCTCTTGATCCTTTAACTTCCACACTTGCCCTTCAATATCTTCCACCAACCCAATACTAAAGCTTTCATAGAAAAGGTGATGATCGTAGGGATCAATAACATTGCTACCCGCTTCAACATCACTATCTTTGAACTCTACACCTAAATGTAAAAGCAATAATTCAGAGAAATACTCATCACAATGCTGTCGGTTCAACTTAAAAAAGCCCTCCAACTTTTCTATACTTTCAGGGCTTTCCTGCTGATTTTCACGCACACCATAACGACTATGCCGACCAAATAATTCAATATAAAAATCAATTTCCCCTCTCTTGTAATACTGAAATAAGCGCTTTAACTTTTGTTTATCGTCCATATCTGCTTTATCAAAAAGCACCTCTAACGCTTCATCTACACTAATAAATTCATCCATTAGCTAATCCTTAAACTACTTTTAAATGCTGATTGCCAGTGACCGAGTAATCACCCTTGCTAGCCGCTTCAATATGAGCAGACCACCAGCACATCATTTTACGTCTGCGCTCTAAATAGTCGGTTCGGTTGTAGGCTGCGCGTACTTGGTTTTTATCTACATGCGCTAGTGCGGCCTCAATTAAATCAGAGTCAAAACCTTGTTCATTCAGTGTTGTACTGGCAAGCGCTCGTAAACCGTGGGCTGTTTGCTTACCTTGTAAGCCCATTCTCCTAAGCGCTGCCCCTAAGGTCTCACGGCTTAAGTGATTACGAGGGTTTTTATATGCAGGAAAAATAAATTCACGATGGCCTGTGATTGGCTTCATATATTCAAGTAAAGATAGTAATTGAGGCGTAAGTGGTACGGTATGAGGTCGCTTTTTTTTCATTGTTTCCGCTGAAATATTCCACGTTCTATTTTCAAAATCAATCTCGCTCCAAGCAGCCTTCACAGCCTCCCCAGGTCTAACCATTGTATGTAGCTGCCATTCAAATAAGCATCTTGTAATTAGCTTGATGTTAGCGCTATTCACTATGCTAATAAGATCGGGTAATTCTTGCGGAGCAAAGCTATACATACCTGTATGAGTAGCGCTATCAAATGCCTTGCTGATACCTCTTAAATTATTGGATTGTAGTCGGCCTGTATTAATAGCAAACTCCATAACCTCATTTATGCGCCTACAAATTCGATTAAGAATATCTAACTTTCCAGCAGCAGCTAACGGCTTTAAGACTTCAATAGTCAATTGAGCCGAGAGTTTACTAATCGGTATATCACCAACATCAGGAAAAAGGTGAATCTCAAACCCCCTACGCAGATTAAAAGCATATCTAGTACTTACCTTTGGCTCCTTAAGCGATACCCATTCCCTAACCACTGCCTCAAATGTGCTCTTGGCCTCAGTTATCTTGGTGCTCTGAATTTTTTCTCTATATTCTTTAGGGTCAATATCATCAGCAAGTAACGCCCTTGCCTCGTCACGCCTCTTTCTAGCTACTGCTAACGTCACTGCAGGGTAAATACCAAAACTTATTTGAGCTCGCTTTTTGATGTGCGGACGGTAGTAATTAAACAGCCACGTTTTAGAGCCATTCTTTTTTATACGTAAGCCTAACCCGCCACCATCCGACAATAGGTATTCACTTGCTTTTGGTTTCGCATTTTTTATCTGCGTATCATTCAAAGGGGTTGTTGCTCTTGCCATGTTTCACTCCATTTCCGAACAGGTAGCTAGGCCTAAAATGGGATACTTAAATCAAGATCCTCATTCTTCCTTTAATTTTCATCTGCTTAACTGAATTACAGCGGTTTTAGTTACATCAAAATCGATAAAATGATTCGGTGTAACTATGAGTGTAACTAAAAAAATGGAATATAAAAAGTGGTTATGGTGGGATATGGTAGAACTTGAACTTTAGGTATAACCAGCTACAGCAAGCCCTAGACGATTAAGCTGGTCTCATATGAATGAATATGAAGTAGTATGAAATACAAACAAAAACGTAAGTTGGTAGCCCCTGCAGGAATCGAACCTGCAACTGCCCCTTAGGAGGGGGCCGTTATATCCATTTAACTAAGAGGCCACAAATAAGCTGTGTGCTTAGAGGTGTGAATTATAACGGCATCTGGTTTTTTATATCAAGCGACAACTGAACTTAATTGCTTGATAAGTATATATCTTCTTTATTTAGTACATAAATTGGGATTAGTTTTCGACTACTCGCGACGATTTTTTTTGTATGCGCATTAATTACACGTGTATTTACAACAACAGCATCATGTCGATAAATTAATGTACCCGCTAATACATGGCTCGCCATTTGCTCTTCGCTAAGCTTTTCAATATCACGCGAGAAAGCAAAATCACCACGGCTATTTACATCTATTGTTTGGGTTGTTTTAAAATCAACCACGCCATAACCAAACTTTTGTAACTGATGAATTAATGTTTCAGAAATTTGATTACCCAATTGATTACTTTTAGTAAGCGATGAATCAAGATCGACCAAGGTAGTAACGGCAATATTAATATTGGTGTCGGTATCACTTTCAAACTCAAGCGTATCAACCAAATCAAGTGCCATTTGCTCTACATAGTTAGCAAGTGTTTTATGGTGCTGAAGTGGTGTAAATTGATTGCCGTTAGCATCGTCTTGAGTTGATTTTTGCTCAGCTGTTTTAAGCATGCTTGCTAAGTCATAATTTACTTGTGTGGTTGAAGATGCATTCATTTCAGCACTTTCATTATTTTGAGTAAAGGCACAACCAGTTAAATTAGCTAAAGCAAAAAAAACGATAAAGCGGTTTAATAATTTACTATACATAATTATCTCACTTGCTTACTTGTTTTAACATTATGCCATCAGTGCGATAGCTACTATTAAGCGCATCAACAACCGACTGTGGAATAAACCCTTGTGCAGAACCTACTACGGCCTTACTTTCTAGCCCAACAATACGTGCATTAACAAGTACACCACCTTGATGGTTTACAAGCGTACCGGCTAGTACATACTTAAAGTTTTGATCTTGATTTAGCTCTAAATAGTCGCGACTAAATACAAAGTCGCCTGTTGAGGTAACGCGCATATAATCAGTTGTTTTAAAATCAATAACGGGTACACCAAAGCTGTGTAATTCATGCATGAAGCTTTCTGCAATTTGATTCCCTAGTAAGCTACCATCGTTGTAGTCTTCATCTAAAAAAATAAAACTCGAAACAGCTAATGGTGTTTGTTCACTTACGTACTGTAAGTTTTCAACCATGTCTTGCATTATGCCGCGCACATAATGGTTAATATTTTTACGCATTGGCGGTGTTGCTTTTGTGTAGTTATCTTGTGGAGCCATTCCTGACTGAAATAAGTTATCATCAGAAACAGGCGCTGCAACGTCGCGTTGGTTACTCACCAGTTGATTGCTTTGCTCACTTTGTGGTGTTGCGGTGTCTGTATTCATTGTGCCTAGTATTTGAGAGCAACCAAAGCCCAGTGGTAAGCATAATGTAATTAATAGGTTTTTCATTTTGTGCTCCAAATTAGTATTCGCTTCGGTATAAAAGTCCGTCACGCTGCTGAATTTTCTCATTGCCCCACATTACATTAATTGGGATCTCGGTACTTCCCGCAGAGAGCACCTGTTTATTTTCTATATTCACAAGCCGTGCATTAACTATGTATGCATGCTGCTGGCGAGTCACTGTTCCTGTGATAACCAAGTCAATATTTTGGCGATTACGTAATTTACCTAAATCGCGACTTAAAATACTGTCTGAGTTTTCTGATAAAGAAAGGTTATTCCCAAGTCTGTACTCAACGGTGTGATAACCTAGTTGAGTAAATTGCGTAAGCAGACTTTCTTGGATCTGCTGACTTAAGCCTGAGGCCTGCCCTGTCACTAATTTTGTATCTAGTGCATCTGCATAAAAGAAGCTACTAACGCCAACACGTGCATTAGCATTTAATGCTCCGTTTAGGTGGTTAAGTTGCGACGTTAAATTAACTACATAGTCATTAACCGTAAAAGGAGCCATGGCTGCTTTAGGTGCATCTGTAGGCACACTTGGTTCTGGTGGTGGCACCAAGTTACAAGCAGCTAAATTTAAAAACAATAAAGGCAGTAAAAGGCGCATAATTGCCATCCTCTTCAAAACATACTGAGGATAAAGCAATTTGTATGCCTATATCGTACTTCTGTAAGGTTGTTGAACATAATAGCTAACAAAACATGTTACTTGTTGCTTTATAAGGGCTAAACAATCACTTTTTGCGTCCGCTGAATTACTATAAGCACCTAACTTCAATCGATAAAAAGTTGTGTTATTAACACTTACGGTTTCTACATTTATCTCAGTGGGTGAGATAATATTTTGTGGTATTTTTTCTTGGAATTCGCTGAGCTTCTTATGCAATGCATTTTTATTTTTAAAAGCGGCAATTTGTAAAGCAAACAATGCCGAGTGGGTTTTTAATATACTTTCGTTATTGACTTCATCATTTACAAGACTATTTAGAGAATCAGAATCATTCAGTTGTTTTAGATTAGTAGCAAGCTGCGTTAATTTATTTTCTAACTTGAGTAGCTCCTCTACTTTTGGTTGAGAGCTTTCCCATTGTGCCGCAGAGATTTTGAGCTGCTCTAAATCAGACTTTTCAATAAGAATCGGTTGCGGGGTTGCTTGAGTTATTTTAACTTGTTGAGATGAGTTACATGCAGATAAAACAAGTACACCCATTAGCATCATGCATTCTAAACTCCATTTTAATAACATTTAACTTCCCTAAAATGACGTTGTTTAGGGGGTTATTTATCCCCTAAACGTATTTAATTATGAAGGGTGTATTTTATGGATAAACAATTTTTAAGCAAGTTTCTTAACTACAGCCTTACTGGCTTATCGGTGTAGTTACTTACTATGCAATCGAGTTTATACAGCTTGAATACGTCACAGTCTGCTTTTGCATTTTTAAAGTTTTGGTAAGAGCCAAGTTTTAGCCTGTAAAACATTTTGTCGTTTATTTTGGCGGTTTCTACGTTAGTCAATATTTTGTCTCTAAATAACGGTGCTGCTTTAGTATTTAGCTCTTGCCATGCTTTAGCCACACCTTGCTCTGAGTCAACCGAAGCTACTTGCAAAGCAAATACATGTTTTGGTTTATTTAATTTTACAGCTTGTTTTTTATTACTGTAGTTTTGTTTAACTTGTTGGCGTGACTTAACATTGCGTGTGTTTCGTGGTGAACGTACAGACTTGCTGCTATACCCTTGATTAGACTGCGCTATTGCTTTGCTGTTTATAATATCAATATGATTTACGAGATAAGTTATTTCTTTTTCTAACCTTAAAATTCGCTCTATGCCTTCACGAGCTTGTTGCCACTGCATTGCGGCATCTTTTAGCTGAGCAAGTTCAAGGGCTGTAATTGATACGTAGTCAGGCGAGTTACTTTGAGGCTGTTCATCAATGGTTTTTATTTCAGGCGTAACGCTGCATGCTGTGCCAAATAAAAGCATTAGCAAGCTAAGTAAAAGCCCAATGTTATTTTTTTTATATATAAACATGTATTTGCTGTCCTGAAAGCAGTGTTTTCACTACATTTCAGTTAAACATTCTCACAAGAAAGCGTTTAACTTTATTTAAGCTGTGAGCTATAAAACTTAGCTCTTCGCATGCTTGTCAGTGTTTTGTAAAACACAACGTTGCATACTCCCACCCTTCCTTGAGAGCATTATTTAATACAAATTTAATGCCAGTTAACACAAACTTTACAACATAAATAACAATATGTCTGTAATGACCTAAAAATTTTATTTTTAAAGAGGCTCCTTTCTTATTTTACTCTAGGGCCTGTTGACCTTTCAGGATTAAAACTTGTTCAATCTAGGGGCTATTTAATCGCGGCGCGAGGTTTGTAACCTAGTGGGCTCGATAACTGCTCCTGCGTTATTCTACTGACTTACATCCCTGTAAGAATAAGTAAAAACCGAGTAAAGCTTCCGCGTCCTGCTCACGCCCCTTACCTACATCCATGTAGGCAACAAAGAGTAAATTGCCCCGAGGCAGAACCCTTCGGGCTGAGGGATCCCCACTTTATCCAGCGGCCTCTTTTTCGTAATTCAAAATAAAGTTTTTTAAACTTTTTTCTATATAGCTTTGTGTAATACGTCTCTTACATAGCTTTATGAC
>NZ_JACJEK010000028.1:0-41306 GCF_014164015.1 Pseudoalteromonas sp. SR41-1 | reverse complement strand
TTAAAATTGTCAGTCACCACAAATAAGAACTAGCTTATTAACTCATTTATTATATGTGGCATATTTAAACCGAAATAGGTATCAAGAATCATAATGAAAGCATCCACAATTACACTGTTAGCAGCGCTTATTTTCTCTGCTGCCTCTTCAGCAAATCAAGAAATCGACTCATTTAGCAAAGCTAAACGACTTCTAGAAAAGCAGGTTTATAACAATCACCGCATTACACTTTATTGTGGTGCGACATTTGACGCTAGTAAAAAAGTAACCGTGCCGGAGGGCTTTTCTACAACAAAGTACGTCAAACGAGCTAAAAAAATTGAATGGGAACACGTTGTTCCAGCAGAAAACTTTGGTCGTACTTTTCGCGAATGGCGAGATGGACATAAGCAATGTGTAAATAGTAAGGGGAAGTCATTTAAAGGTCGAAGATGTGCAGAGAAAG
Organism: Pseudoalteromonas sp. SR41-1; assembly: GCF_014164015.1. Taxonomy (NCBI): domain Bacteria; kingdom Pseudomonadati; phylum Pseudomonadota; class Gammaproteobacteria; order Alteromonadales; family Pseudoalteromonadaceae; genus Pseudoalteromonas; species Pseudoalteromonas sp. SR41-1. The sequence goes on along the minus strand of NZ_JACJEK010000028.1, from coordinate 40,861 downwards.
TAAATACAGAATACCGTTTTATGCAAGCTGATATGTTTAACCTTTATCCGGCTATTGGGGCTGTGAATGCGCTGAGAAGTAATCATAACTTTACCATGCTTCCAGCGGCTCAAAGCGATTTTGGACGTTGTGCGATGAAAATTAACGACAGCAAAGCTGAACCACCTGAAATGGCTAGAGGGCAAATTGCGCGTACTTATCTGTATATGGAGAACACCTATAAACGATACAGCATGAGTAAAGCACAAAGCCAGCTAATGAATGCATGGGATAAAATGTATCCTGTAGATGCATGGGAATGTACTCGAGCAGAAAAAATTTCAAAGCTACAAAAGAATCAAAATGATGTAGTTAAAAGCCGCTGTGAGAGTACAGGTCTCTAACTATGTTGTCTTGTAGTGGCTGTATGCTCAAAAAAAGCTTGCAAGCTTGTACATATGCCTATAAATATCTATATTAGAAACAACATTTAAAAGGAGTTTTTATGCGTCAAGAGATACATGAAGTAACTATTCAAGATATTGAAAACGATTTATTTCTCGTAACGGGCGACCGTGATTTAGCTAAAGCCCATGCGTTTTCTATACATTATCGTGGAGAGATAATAGACTCGGTTAAGTATAAGCGAGGTTTTATCATCAGCTGATGACTTAATCTACTCACGCCATGTACGTTGGGAGCATATGAAAAAGCATGCTCAAAAGCTAGCCGCAAATATGGCGAAGGCTGGGCGTGGAAATAAACCTAAGAATACAGCGGCTCATCATATAGTCTCTTGGAATGATATGCGCGCTGCCCGTTCAAGGCTGAGGTTAGCAGCGTTTGGTATCGATATTGACCATGAAGCTAATGGTGTCTACTTACCTCGCTTTCAAAAGCATGTTCCAATGGACATCCTCCCAGATGCTTATCCACATTCGAAAGTTCATACAGGCAAATATTATTTTAATATTGAATTCCTGCTTAATGAAACGATTGCTGAGGGTCTAGGTCGACAAGGTATTATCGAAACGTTGAAAGAGATAGGTGAAGAACTTGCGGACGGTACATTTCCAATTACTACATTATTGACTCAAGGTAATACTTAATGCCATACAAATTTAATAAAGTATACAGTGTCAGTGTCGAGCCTGATGATTTTCTCTTACTTAATGAAACGGGGTTCGAACAAACTATTCAATTGACCGAGGGCCAATTGCTAATGTTTGATGGTATGAGCATGAGAGACAATTGGAGAGCGTTGGGCGTTGATTGGTTGGTAGACCCTAGTATTGCACACCAAAACTTAAAAAAACCTGATATAGCCGGTTTGGGTGCCTCAACAATTGTAGTATCCCCTAAATATTCACCTTTATTTTTAAACGGTTTTAGCAAAAACGTTGAGCTACTTGAATGCAATTTAGAAGTTGAGAAGTGGTTTGCATTTAATGTTGTAGGCTTTGACAAAGCCCTTAGTGAAGAGCATTCCATCCGAAATATCAAAAATGGTAAACCGAGTAGAATTAGAAAATTCAAAAAGATGGTATTCGAAAAGAGTGCGATTGAAAACCCTGAATTATTTAGAGTACGAGAAGCTGGACTTCGATACTTTACTACAGATGCTACAAATAGCTTATATAGCATCGTTCAAGAGCATGGGATAAAAGGGTTGTACTTTCATGAAATAGAAACAATATAACGTCAGTGTCTAGCAAACTATGTGTAGTGGCATAGTTAATTTGCATACCTGCCTTTTAGTTTTCACTTAAAGGGCTTCATTTTTCTTTATCCTAAAAATCCATTTTCTACTCGATTTACTACACTTTTACTAAGTAAATATTAGCGTATAGTGTTCGCCACTACATAGAGAGGCAGGTTTAACGCTAGAAAAAAAAGATGAGTTAATCAATAGTAAGAAAGATTAGCCAAGGATCAAGAACAACAGGCGGTTGAGACCAGGGGAGCTAGACTCAGAAAAACGAGATTGGCAGATTGGCGAAATTAAATAATGAGCAGAAGAAATTTAGCATTAGTAATTTTGTTTTTCAAAATGATAACTGAGTAAAGTATTTCGACTTAATGCTTTCGAAACTTTTAATGCTTTGTATAGGGTGTTCTTACTGCCAATGAATATAACTTGAAATTTAGCTCTTGTTAAAGCGGTATATATTAAGTGTCGATCAAGATTTCTAGTTTCTTTAATGACGACTATAACTCTTTCAAACTGACTACCTTGAGATTTATGAACGGTCATGGCATACGAATGCTCAATATGTTGTAAGTCATCAAGAGATAAAATAACTTCATTTCCTTCAAAATCAGCTAAAACATCATCTTTAGTTTGTTTAATTAGTTTACCGATAGATCCATTTCTAATACCTTTGTCATAATCATTTCGAAGATACATGATCAACTCGCCGATGCGTAAAGTTCGGTTAAGAACATGAGGTCTAAATTGAGCAAATTCCTCATGCTCGAATGATATTTCCTCTCCAAGTAAATATTTGTCATGTATCAAGCCATTAACATTACAAACACCGCCAACAAGGTGCTTTGAAGGAGACAATATTAAGACATTATTGTTATCTCCATTCCCGCCAAGTTCTTGGTAGGTATTAACAATATTTCTCTCGATAGAGGCCTCATCACATTCAATAAAGCTAACGCCAGAACCTTTGCCAGCGTACATCTTGAATGGGATGTCTTTCACAACATTACCGAAGTTTCTGATGATATGTGAGATTTCGGGTATTCCCGATTCAGCTGATTGTCTTTTTATTTCACTTAGATGGGCTTTAGGTAGCGGTAGTTCAACAAGTAAATGTAGCCCTAAACCGACGCCTACCGGAGGTAATTGTTCTTGATCACCGGTCAGTATTACGCGTCCTCTTTTGGGGATTCGCTTCAATATTTTAAGTAGCGACAGAATGTCAACCATAGATGATTCGTCAACGATAATGACAGCATCGTCACGGATGTCTTTTGGACTCATATTATGCATAAAGCCAGCTATTGTCATCGCATCTCTACATGTTGCCTCTGTGATACGTTGTGCGGCTTTCCCCGCTAAAGCCATCAGAATTATCTGGCTGGTTTGCTTTAACTGTTCAAGCGCAAAACAAATAGCCTCGATAACCGTAGTCTTTCCACAGCCAGCTCCACCCGTGAGTAGGGTGATAGAGTTTTCACAGCAAGTTAATACCGCTTCTTTTTGTTGTTCAGTTAGCGAGAATCCAACATTATTTTCAAATGTATATAATATGCTAGAAACTTTTTGTGTCAGTGATTTACTGTAAATTTTTTCCTTAAGGTGATTAACAATACTGGCGACAGATGATTCAACAATACTCATGCTTTTCACTTGAACCATTGCGTTGTTGGTAATGAGGATATCACCGGATTGACTCGCCACACTAATTGCACGTTCAATTAAACCTGCGTCAACTCTCAGTAAACGGCGTAGCCTATATTTAAAGTCACTCAAGGGAAGACATGTATGTCCAGAAGAAAAGGCATTAAAAAGTGTTTCTTTAACATAAGCAATTAATCTTTCATTCGAGTTTTGGTGCATACCTAGCCTATCAATAGCATAAGCATCGATAGTCTCTAATTTACCCATAAATACACTCAAGAAATAAGGATTTTTTTTAATGTGCTTAAACGCATCTGCTCCCCATATTTTTATGACAGAGCTACCGACATGAGCGGGGACACCTAATTCATCTAGTAGGCTCAATGCGGATAGCTCTTCATAGCTTTTAAGTCCATCGATCAGTCTTTGTGCTAGCGTGACACCTATTATTTTCGTTAATCTTTTTATATCATTATTGAGTGCTATCTCAACGAGTTCATCTCCAAAAAAAGTTATGAGCTTTTCAGCATTTATTTCGCTTATTCCTTTAAATTCTGGAGCATTAGCGAGTAAATGCTTTAAGTTCTCACTAGAAGCTTTTACAAAATGAATAACTTCTGGTGTTATTATTTTTTCTTTAACTTTTGTACCGTCATTCCACGTAACTATTTGGCTAGAAATCTCACCTTTGACGTACCAAGTATGACTTTCTCTAAAGACACTAGGTCTTCTTGCTACCTTATAATCAGCTTTGATCACGTATCGCATAGTAGGCTTAGCCACCGTCTGAGCAGAAAAAATAATCCCGCCAAATGATCCTCGTTTGCGGATTTTTCTAATTTGTACTTCACCTTCAAAAACCGACATTACAGACGTCCCGTTTCGAGAAGATAGTTTTCAATATTTTCTAGTTTTCTTAATTTTTCCTCTGTTTCAAATAATTTCTTCTGAGTGCTATAAAGCTCTTCTTGAAGTGCAGCGTTTGATTCTTGCTGCTTTTTTAAAGAAGCTTTGTTGAGGCTGTTTGATATATTCGAGCTTTTGTCGCTGTGCTGTTTTGCTGTACTTCTGTTATTTTCATTCAAAATACCTTTTTTTAAAAGGCTATTTTTAATATCCTTATAAATATCAAATATTGCTGAGTTTTCAGTGATTCGTTTTCGATCAAACTCACAATCTCTAGCAATCATTTTTTTGTTTAAATCTAATTTATTCTTGAGGACATAATCCTCCCAATCACCAAGTCTATCTCTTTCACTGACAAAGGCAGTGAATCTATTTAGATTTTCAACGCCTCTAGCCTTACTCAATTAAGCCTCCTTATGCTTTTTCAATTGCTTGGGATAGATAAATTGCGGGTCGATGTTATGATCTTCTAGGACTTGGTAACATTCATTTAGCCTTAGTTGCATTCCCGCTATCTTTTGCCTAAGCTCCTTAACTTCTTGTTCTTTTTTATTGAGCTTTTCTTTATCGCCTGATATTGGTGCTGGACCACTACTAGGGTCTGTAGTCTTGTAGCCTTTAAGTAATTCTTTTACTTTTTTAAACCTTTTCATATACTTTTCATTTCGAGACAAAGTTTGTCGGCTTACACCTAAGTTATCAACGAAATATTGATGCCCGAATTCACCTTTGTATTCAGGGTTATTTTCGAAGAAATCTAAAGATATTAATGCATTAACTAACCAGTCTTTATTTGCCATTTACTGTCACTCCTGGGTTGAATATTTGTACAATGTTAATGTTTACAGCTTCATGTTCTTCAGATTTTTTATAAGCATTTAAAGCGCTTTCACAACCATTAATTGTATCTATACAGTATTGAATATGTTGATCTAACGGTTCTTTATTGTTTAGCTTTTCGTTCAAATTTTGATAATTAGGAAGCAGGGCACTTAGTTGATTTTCGTAATGAGCTTTAGTATTTATGATGGACTGTTTAGCCTCTATATCAGATGTATCAATACCAAAGTGTTGGCAGCCTTTACCTTGCTCACCTCTCAGGCACATCATGCCTTTTTCACATGGACTAACATCTAAGTCGCGATTACATGTTCCCCAAGGGGTGAAATGAACCACAGAAAGTGTATGGTTAAGCGCTGTCTCTATTTCATCAAGGGAAACATTATTTTCTCTCATGCGGAGAACCCTTCGTCCTAGCGCATCATCGGGAACATTATCCCCCATGTACTTTTGTCTAATTGCCTCTGCTCTTTCTTTTGCTGTGCGATGGTCATACTGTCGAGACTGACCCGCTTTTCGTCCCATGAAAAGATCGATCATCATTTCATTTTTACCTGAACGCATAAGGGCCGTCGTTAGCCAATGCCTAAATTGATGACTGCTAAAGGAAACACATTTGCCTTCACCATCAATTATGCCGTAACGCTTAAATACAGTTTTACTTCTTGAAGTATCTTCTGTTATCCAGTTTACCAATGCCTTAGCTGTCATTGGTTTAGGGATGAAGCCTAGAGAGTTTGAGCCACCATGAAAAAACTCATCTTTAACGATGAATAAATGTTCACTAAAAGGCACTTCTGCTGAAAAGCTAGATGAAGAATAAGTATCCGTTCCCTTCTTATTAATTAAATTTTCTTTGTATATTAACTGGCTATAACCAGAGTATATTTTAATCGCTAACTTAGCTATTACCTCTTTAGATAAAACTGTTTGAATGGCAGGGGCAAGACCGTGATTTCGACATTTGATTATACCTACTTCGGCATCAGCAAAAACTCCTGTTACATGTTTTGAGTGACGACATGAGTTACGGGCTAATCCTGAACTATGTACATCGCCAGCTAATCCTATTTCAGAACGAAGGAAGTAGATATCGGGATCGTACCCTTCGGCTATTAGTGCTTCTTTAACATGTTCTGGCCTATCGTCAAAATTGAGCACATCAATAAATGCTTGAGTACCAGTCTTTTCAACTTGCTTGGCAAAAGCTCTAAACTCACCCGTTATTTGTAAAATACGCTTATGAGATTCAATAAGAATTTCTTGCCAAAGCCTAGGGATAGGCCTAGCAGTGGGTAACTCACCTTTTTCTGTTAGAACATTTAGATACCAACGTTCGTTAATTTCATCATATTGTAGGCAGTCTTTGGTCAAGCGACAAAGCTCTCCTATCCTAAGACCAAAGGCAAATAGAAAAGGAATAGCAAGTAGCCTTAATTCGTCATAGCCTTTTTTAGGCTCTGGATAAAGGGCTGGTTTTTTCGCTTTAATCCTTCTGGTGTCTTCATCAAAACGTTGTTTTACAATACCAAGGTATTTATCTATTTCAGCATCGTATTTATCTATATTGCGAGCTTTGTATTCTTTAGAAGTGACGTTATTTTGAGCTATCGCAGGGTTTGGCATATTAACCTTTGGCGCAAATGATAGAACAAGCTTATTAGGCACTAAAAAAGATTTAGTAAACCGAACCATCTCTTTATAACGTTCAAATGGACCACGCTTTTTGAAGTGCTTTTCTAGTAATGGTATTACATCATCCAAAGTGGTTTGTTTTAAAGTTATTAATTTGTTCTCTTGGTAGGAAATACTCTCTAACAGCCATGAGTTAGCGATTATATCGGATGATATGGCAGAAGCTGTTTTATCTTTTTTGATTTGACATAGTACATAAAGCTTGATGATATTTGAAAAGAGTGGCGGTAGAGGTACTCTCTCTTTTGCTTTAGTATTTCGGCTAACTTTTTTATTATCTTGGTCAAAAGGTTTAGTGAAATATAAGTTTTTATTTTTATAAATCCATACTGTATCATCCCATTCACCTAGCACTTTTTTACTGTCTGTCAATGCTTGAAACTCATCTATAACATCAAGTTTTAGTTGCTTAATTTGGCTTCTAACATGGTTTAGCCTCTTTTGGTTTTTGGCTGAGGATAAGCTTGATACTAGGGTCACTATTTACCTTCCTTCATAGCTTTTTGAGCTGCTATTATTTCAATAGCAGCTTGTAAAGCTTCATCTAGTTGATGCTGCACTGGACCAGATGAATTTTGCTTAATAAAGTCTCTTTCTACTTTAATAACTTTAAGTTGGGCACCGTGATCTGCATCCTTAAAAGGACGAAATTTTGCACAACCATAACAGCTAACGGTAGGGTGGAATTCGCATCTACTTTTCTTTAAGCACTTTCCTAAACTGACAATATCGCTAACTCGAATAACGCTCCCAGAGATTGAGTCATCATCCTCATCAATTAAAAACCCCTTCCAGCGAAGAGTTGCATTTTTAAGGGCCGATGACGATTCAAAACTATCATCAATAAAATCTATAATATCTCTATTGTATTTAAAGTAATGACTAACGGAGGCGGTAGTTGAGTGATCTAGTGCAAGAGCAACTTCATCTGGTGTTTTGCCTTCCATCACCATTCTTACGCCAAGGGTGTATCTAAAGCGGTAACAGTTCAGTTTAAGTAAAAGAGAGGTGCCGTTTTCATCTGTTACGTGTTTAGAAAAAAGGTTAAGCTCTAAGTTGCTGAAATTAATAGAAATTTGAAAGGAGGTTTGGTGCCATGCATAATCTTGGGTTTTTATGTTCGCTAGATAGTCCCTATTTATTTTTTGTCTAAAAAATAAGGGTCTCGGTAGCTTTATGTGATTTAAATCTTCACAGGGATATTGCTTGTTATTGTTTATTAACGCACTTATATCTTCAGCTAAATCCCGACTGAGTTCTCGTAAAACAAAATTGTTAATGTTCCGCCTCAATTGTGCGACACGGCCTTTCACTCGTGGTATGTTGACATACCACGCAAGTTTATTTTCATCATAAAGTATGTCATCTTCACGAAGGAGTGCTAGTTGGATCGGTCTTAAACCATACCGCAGGGCGAGTTTCACCATGACTCTTTCTTTGATGCTTATGTTGTCTTGATGAATCGCTTGTGTAATTTCACTGACTTCCGTTCGGGTAAAGGGACCATGTTCGTGGTCAAGCAAGGAAACTCTCATTTTTGTGCCGCGTCCTTGTATTTTTACTCCATCGAGCTTAAAGATTATATTTTCATTAAAGCCCCAGAAGCCACTTTCAATAGCGTAGTTAGCGAACATTCGGATGGACATCCACGCACGTTGATTTTTTTTGATTAGATAAAATAATTTTTGAAAGCTGGACGCCCATTTCCTTAGCAAATGTTCGCTCGTCTTGAAGTGCCTTGTCGGACAGTGTAATAGCGGCTAATGCTTCTAGCCCTACGGATAAGTGGCTAATAGAGGAAGGGGTTCTATCAATGGCCATGTCTAGCCAACACATAACCGCAATATAATTTAAATACGAATAGGATGAGTAGTTGTCTGAAATCTTATAATTGTTAGTATCTTTACCTAAATTAATGAGTTTTAGTGCGCTTTTTAACTTTCCACTCTCGTCTCTAATGCTTAATTTTTGACCGAAAAAAGTTTCAATTGCTTTGGGTATTGGCTCAAAGTCACCATTTAATGTTGAAACAACATCGTACATATATTCATAGCAATCATATTCGTTACTGTTTATATAAACGGTATTTGCATGTGCCATTAGCTGTCCTTTTTGGCTAAATAATCATTTAATTTTCTTTGTATGTGAGCATTGGTGTATCGTTTAGGCATACTGCTGGTGGTTGACCAGCCACCCCACATCGTTAACGTATCTTGCATGTCACCATCTTTTTTCATCGGAGAATTACTGTTTTCGTATTCATCATCAATTGCAGCTCGTAATTTATTCCCTTTAAATACTCTAAATTTATGAGGGTGGAGTACGTTGGCAAGGTTTGGGACATGTTTGAACATTGAAGATATAAGGTGCCTTAGTCCTGATGTGGTAAATGCGCCGCCATCTTTCTCACTAATAAACAAATAGTCGGTTAAATTTTTTGAAGCTCTCCCCCTCAATTTAGGTCGATAATTTTCGGTATAGTCGAGGAGTAAATCACATAAGCCTGATGTAATAGGAAGTTCTCTGTTAGAGGTTTTATGAGCGGCACCGTCACGTCTTCCTCGGTGAGTGGTCTCGTTTAAATCAATACTTTGTATAACGACAGTAGCGTTTGTGGTTAATTTTAAATGACTATCAATATTTCGAATTAGTACTAATTCCGACGCTCGACAGCCTAGCTCAATTAACAAAAGAATCAAACAAGCATTCCTAACCTGTAATCCTTTTCTGTAGGGGTTCACTTCATTAATAAAACTGTCTGTAGATGGGCGTATTACGAGACGAATTACATCAATTTCGTCCTCTGTTAAGGTTTCAGTCGGCTTCGTGTGGTTTTCTATGTCTGAATTGCTGTAAGCTTTTTTCTTTAATCGGGCATCAAAGGCAAATAGTGACTTTTTAAATTCATTTGCCTTTTCAAAGTCAGATAGTCGCTCAATATATCGCGTGTAGTGAAAGTATAGAAAGCTATTTATCGAAGATAAACGACGATTGAAGGTTGATGGAGAGACTGAAACAGAGTCCTCTAATGGAAACTTAAAGTTTATTAGTAAAAAAGAGCACAGCTTATTAATTTCCCTATGCGTTAAAAACTTTAACTTTGCAGCATCTTCAAAAAAACTAGGGTGCACTTGGTCAATGAATTTATAAAATATAGCTAAATCGTTTAATTTCGCTGTGCAGGTATTTAGAGGGGCAGATAACCATAAGTCCCACCCCCAAACTGATGCACTAGGAACAGGTATACTGTGCTCATCAACTAATAAGGGGATTAATTGATTGTTATATTTAGGGTGACTTACTTTAGATACTTTATAATCCATTTAGATACAAACCAAACATGACGGTAATATTTAAAATAGATTAAAAATTTATGGGCGTCAAACGCCCATAATAAATGATTGTTTAATAAGCTTTTATTCTACTTATCCACAAAAATGTTACATTCAAATAAACATGGGGGTTAAATTTTACACGCGCCGCCTTCACAATCGTCATCTTCCACTTCTGGAGCATCTTCTTGTGAATCTGAGGCGCCGTCGCGAGTATTGTGGTAATACAAGGTTTTAACACCTAGTTTGTACGCGCTTAGTAAGTCTTTTAATAAGACTTGCATAGGTACTTTACCGCCTTCGAACTTGTTTGGATCATAATTTGTATTTGCAGAAATTGTTTGGTCAACAAATTTTTGCATTATGCCAACAAGTTGTAGATAACCATCGTTTGATGGAATGTCCCATAGTAGCTCGTACTGATCTTTTAAACGCTCATACTCAGGAACAACTTGTTTTAAAATACCGTCTTTACTTGCTTTAACGCTAATATGTCCACGTGGTGGCTCAATACCGTTAGTTGCGTTAGAGATTTGCGACGATGTTTCTGATGGCATTAATGCACTTAGTGTTGAGTTACGCATACCGTGCTCTTTAATACTTGCACGTAGTGTATCCCAATCAAGATGAAGTGGCTCATCACAAATTTTATCTAAATCACGTTTGTACGTATCTGTTGGCATAATACCTTGTGAATACGTTGTTTCGTTAAACTTAGGACATGCGCCACGCTCTTTAGCAAGCTCGTTTGATGCTTTCATTAAGTAATATTGAATAGCTTCAAAGGTTTTATGTGTTAATGCATTAGCGCTGCCATCAGAATAACGTTTACCGTTTTTAGCTAGGTAGTATGCGTAGTTAATTACGCCTATTCCTAGTGTACGACGACCCATAGTTGCATTTTTAGCAGCCGGTACAGGGTAGTCTTGGAAATCAAGTAAGTTATCAAGTGCGCGTACTGCAAGTTCAGCTAGCTCTTCAAGCTCATCAAGTGACTCTATTGCACCTAGGTTAAACGCAGAAAGTGTACAAAGGGCAATTTCGCCTTCTTCGTCATTCACGTTATTAAGTGGCTTAGTTGGCAATGCAATTTCTAAACATAAGTTAGATTGGCGAATTGGCGCAACTTTAGAAATAAATGGGCTGTGTGTATTACAGTGATCCACATTTTGTAAATAAATACGACCAGTACTTGCACGCTCTTGCGCAAACATAGAGAAAAGCTCAATGGCTTTAATGCGTTTTTTACGAATAGACTCGTCTTGTTCGTATTTAACGTAAAGTGCGTCAAACTCAGCTTGGTCTTCAAAAAATGCATCATAAAGGCCAGGCACATCTGATGGGCTAAATAATGTAATGTAATCATCTTTAATTAAACGAGAGTACATTAATTTATTAAACTGTACGCCGTAATCTAGGTGGCGAACGCGGTTGTCATCTACACCACGGTTATTTTTAAGTACAAGTAGGTTCTCTACTTCTAAATGCCAAAGCGGGTAGAATAATGTTGCTGCGCCGCCACGTACACCACCTTGTGAACAACTTTTAACCGCTGTTTGAAAGTGCTTATAAAAAGGGATACAACCTGTGTGATACGCTTCGCCGTTACGAATATGGCTACCTAGCGCACGAATTCGACCTGCATTAATACCAATTCCCGCACGTTGTGAAACGTATTTAACAATAGCTGACGACGTTGCATTGATTGAATCAAGGCTGTCGCCACATTCAATCAATACACACGAGCTAAACTGGCGAGTAGGCGTACGTACACCCGACATAATTGGCGTTGGTAGAGATATTTTAAATAAAGATACTGCATCGTAAAAACGTTTAATGTAATCAGTACGTGTTTCACGTGGGTAATCTGAAAATAAGCTTGCCGCAACTAAAATATATAAAAACTGTGCACTTTCGTATATTTCACCCGATACACGGTTTTGAACGAGGTACTTACCTTCAAGTTGCTTTACAGCAGCGTAGCTAAAGTTAAGATCGCGAGAATGATCAAGGTATGCATCAAGCTCATCTAACTCTTGCTCTGTGTAATCTACTAGTAAATGAGCATCGTAGCGTTTATCGCCAACCATTTTTGTTACGTGGTCAAATAAACGTGGTGGCTCAAATTGACCGTACGCTTTTTTACGTAAATGGAATACAGCTAAACGTGCAGCTAAGTATTGGTAATCAGGCGATTCTTTTGAAATCTGATCCGCTGCTGCTTTAATGATGGTTTCGTGAATGTCTTTAGTACGAATACCGTCGTAAAACTGAATGTGCGACTTTAATTCAACTTGCGAAACCGAAACGTTGTTTAAACCTTCGGCGGCCCACTCAATAACGCGATGGATCTTATCCAGATCAAGAGGCTCTTTACGCCCGTCACGTTTGCTTACAGATAACTGTTGGTTCATTTGTCTGTATTCCTTGGGAATTATGTATTTTGACCAATGCTTTATACCTCGCCGGGGCAAGGTATATACTCATTTATTATAAGTTTCGCCATATTTGCGAATTTAATTGAATAACATTTGGCCACAATATCTGGTGTTGTTCAATTTAGAGATCACAAGATAGTGTGGTCTGAGTTGTTTTGCAAGGGACATAATTGCCCCTATTTGTGGATAACTTCGGGATAACGTATTTGTGTTAGTAGATACTCACCTTCGAACAATCATTTAAGTTGAAATATGCAAAAATCAACTAATGATCTGCTAAATTTACGCATTTTAAAAATAAATTTTGACTGCTTTTTTTATCAGCAAGCTTTGCGTAAAAACTAACACAATCACAATATATAGTGTTTATTAATTAACATGGCACTATATATGGTTAAAACCATCAATTGGGCTTTGCCAGTTAAAATCAGCATTCCAGCTGTTGGCTTCATCAATACTTGGTATGTAACCCCAAAGTGCCGTTGCTGTGCGCATACCTGCGGCTTTGCCTGCTTGTATGTCTCGCTGTGCATCACCAATGTATAAACAACGGCTTGGTTCTACTTGCATAAGCTTTGCACAATGTAGCAGTGGTAAAGGTGATGGCTTAGCTTCAGCTAAGGTGTCGCCACTTATTACTACACTAGCATTTTTCAATGCGGGAATTGCTGCCACTAAAGGGTCAGTTAAAAACCCTGGTTTGTTAGTCATGATCCCCCATTTGATCTTTTTCTGATCAAGGGCAATAAGCAACGATTCAACACCACTGAAGCAATGCGTGTGATTTGCTATGTTTGCAGCGTATTCGTCAACTAATTGCTTAATAAGCTCGCTTTGAGGTTGTGTGTCCCATAACTCTTTAAAACCAGCCTCTAATAATGCGCCTGCGCCGTTAGATGCCGCAGGACGGTATATGTCACTACTAACAGGCTCTATTTTATTATTAATGAGAACTGCATTTAAAGCCGCACCTAAATCATCAGCGGTGTCGAGTAGAGTGCCGTCTAAATCAAATAAAAATGCATCGTACTCAATAAGGGGGAGGGGGGCCTGAGAGGTAGCCATTAAGCTAACTTCTCAAAGTACAGTATGTAATTTACGCTAACGTCACTATTGAGCGTATATTGCTTTGATAGTGGATTATAAGAAAGGCCTGTACTTGCACGAACTTTTAAACCCGCTTGCTCTGCCCAAGCAATGAGCTGCGCAGGTTTTATAAACTTTTTATGGTCGTGTGTACCTTCAGGCACCATTTTTAAAAGCTTTTCAGCGCCAACAATAGCGTATAAATATGCTTTAGGTGTTTTGTTTAGGGTTGAAAAAAACACGTCTGCGCCTGGTTTGGCAAGTGCAGCTACGGCATGAATGATAGATGCTGGGTCGGGAACGTGCTCAAGCATTTCCATACAGGTTATTACATCAAAGCGCTCTGGGTGTTGCGATGCAAACTCTTCTGCTGGCACTTTTATGTAATCTACATTTACGCCAGTTTCTAAACTGTGCAACTTAGCAACAGTTAAAGGCTCTTGCCCCATGTCGATACCAGTTACTTTTGCGCCCATGCGCGCCATGCTTTGGCTTAAAATACCGCCACCACAGCCAACATCGAGTGTTTCTTTATCGAATAAGCCTTGCGTTTTGTTTGCTATAAAGTCTAAACGTAATGGGTTAATTTCGTGAAGAGGTTTGAATTCTCCGTCTAGGTCCCACCAACGCTCGGCGATGGCTTCAAATTTTGCTATTTCTGCGTGATCTACATTTTGATGTTCGGTCATAAAATACTTCCTCGTCAATCTGAGGCCATTATATAGGGCTAAATTGATAAATCGCAAAGTTTTGCGCCTGTAAATTAAAATTAATTGTGATAGCATGGCTGTTAGAAATAATAACAATACTCTTAATACCCAATACCGGGTTGTTGAGAGCTGATACTGAAGGAATGTGATATCAAATGACTGATCTCGCCAATGAAATTCTGCCAGTCAATATTGAAGACGAGTTAAAAAACTCCTACTTAGATTACGCAATGAGCGTAATTGTAGGACGTGCATTACCAGACGTACGTGACGGCTTAAAACCTGTTCATCGCCGCGTTTTGTTTGCAATGAACGAGCTTAGTAATGACTGGAACAAGCCTTACAAAAAATCGGCCCGTGTGGTCGGTGACGTAATCGGTAAATACCACCCACACGGCGACAGTGCAGTTTATGACACGATAGTTCGTATGGCTCAGCCATTCTCACTGCGTTATATGCTAGTAGATGGCCAAGGTAACTTCGGTTCGGTTGATGGTGATTCAGCAGCGGCAATGCGTTATACAGAAGTACGTATGGCTAAAATGTCGCATGAGTTATTAGCCGATCTTGAAAAAGAAACGGTTGATTTCGTTCCTAACTACGATGGCACTGAGTTCATCCCTGATGTTTTACCAACGAAAGTTCCTAATTTATTAGTGAATGGTTCGTCAGGTATTGCAGTAGGTATGGCTACAAATATACCACCACATAACTTAACTGAAGTTGTAAATGGTTGTTTGGCACTTATTCAAAATCCAGATTTAACTATTTTAGAGTTAATGGATTATATCCCTGGTCCTGATTTCCCAACGGCTGCAATTATCAACGGTAAGAAGGGTATTGAACAAGCCTACTTAACTGGCCGTGGTAAAGTGTACATGCGTGCACGCGCCGACATCGAAACCGATGAAAAAACAGGCCGTGAAACAATCATCGTTCACGAAATTCCTTATCAAGTTAATAAAGCTCGTTTAATTGAAAAAATTGCTGAGCTGGTTAAAGATAAGAAAATTGAAGGTATTAGTGCGCTACGTGATGAATCAGATAAAGACGGTATGCGTATCGTTATTGAAATCAAACGTGGTGACGTAGGCGAAGTTATTTTAAACAACTTGTATTCACAAACTCAGTTACAAACTGTGTTTGGTATGAATATGGTTGCGCTAATTAATAACCAACCTAAATGTTTCAATTTAAAAGAAATGTTAGAAGAGTTTATTATTCACCGTCGTGAAGTAGTAACTCGTCGTACAGTATTTGATTTACGTAAAGCCCGTGACCGTGCACACACGCTTGAAGGCTTAGCGATTGCGCTTGCAAACATTGACCCAATTATCGAACTTATTCGTAAATCCCCTACACCTGCTGAAGCTAAAATTGCTTTAACAGCGCGTCCGTGGGAATTAGGTAATGTACAAGGTATGCTTGAAAAAGCAGGTGAAGACAATGTTGCTCGTCCAGATTGGTTAGCGAGCGAACTTGGTATTCGCGATGGTCAATATTATATCTCTGAGCAACAAGCTCAAGCAATTCTTGATTTGCGTTTACATAAGCTAACAGGTCTTGAACACGAAAAAATCTTGACCGAATACCAAGCGTTATTAGAATTAATTGCTGAACTACTTTATATTTTGGCAACTCCTGAGCGTTTGATGGAAGTTATTCGTGACGAGCTAGTTGAAATTAAAGAGCAATATGGTGATGAGCGTCGCACTGAAATTAATGCAGCTGCTCACGATATCAGCCTTGAAGACTTAATTACCGAAGAAAACGTAGTAGTAACGCTTTCTCACGAAGGTTATGTGAAGTATCAGGCATTGTCTGATTACGAAGCACAGCGTCGTGGTGGTAAAGGTAAGTCAGCAACGAAGATGAAAGATGAAGATTTCATCGAGCGTCTATTAGTTGCAAATACACACGATACTATATTGTGTTTCTCTACGGCCGGTCGTTTATATTGGCTTAAAGTATATCAGTTACCACTAGCGAGTCGTGCAGCGCGCGGTAAGCCAATTGTTAACTTGTTACCACTTGAAGCTGATGAACGTATTACTGCTATATTGCCAGTACGCGAGTACGCAGAAGATAAATACATCTTTATGGCAACAGCATTTGGTACAGTTAAGAAAACACCATTAACGGCTTACAGTCGCCAACGTGCAAGCGGTATTATTGCTGTTAACTTAAATGATGGCGATAGCCTGATTGGGGTTGATATTACCGATGGTAGCAACGAAATTATGTTGTTCACTGATGCAGGTAAAGTTGTACGCTTTAAAGAAGCTGAAGAAACAACAGTTGTTGATGAAAACGGTAACCCAGTATTAGACGAAGAAGGTAACCCTGAGATTCGTTTCAAAGGCGTTCGCCCAATGGGTCGTACCGCTACAGGTGTTCGTGGTATTAAAATGGCCGATGATCAACGCGTAGTATCGTTAATTGTACCAAAAACTGACGGTGCTATTTTAACGGTAACTGAAAATGGTTACGGTAAGCGTACACAACTAGAAGATTACCCATCTAAGAGCCGTGCAACACAGGGTGTTGTATCTATCAAGGTGAGTGAGCGTAACGGTGCTGTTGTTGGCGCTGTACAAGTTGATGATAACGACGAAATCATGATTATTTCAAATCGTGGTACCTTAGTACGTACTCGCGTTAATGAAGTTTCTACGGTTGGACGTAACACCCAAGGTGTTATTTTGATCAGAACTATTGACGAAGAGCAAGTAGTTGGTTTACAACGTATAGAAGAGATTGAAGTTACAGAAAGTGACTTGATTGATATTGAAGACGTTGAAACTGTAGATACGGTTATTGATGAAGTAGCGGATGATAATCCTCCTTCAGAATAATTGATATTGAAAAAGCGGCCTTGGCCGCTTTTTTTAATGTTGTTGAAAAAAATTAATAGGGTGTGAAGTTATATTCATTCACTAAAACTCAAAGGTTTAGTGGGTGGGTATTGAGCATTCATGCTTAGTAGTTAAATTACTGGAATGAGGCAAAGGTAATGAGTAAATATAATTTTTGTGCGGGGCCAGCTATGCTTCCGCAAGCGGTTATGAAAAAAGCACAAAAAGAGTTTCTAGATTGGCAAGATTTAGGTGTGTCTGTGATGGAAATAAGCCATCGTAGCAAAGAGTTTTTAGCCCTTACAGCTAAATGTGAAGCCAGCCTTCGTCGCCTAATGAATATCAGTGATGAATTTGAAGTGCTGTTTATGCATGGTGGTGGTCGTGGTCAGTTTAGTGCTGTGCCATTAAATTTACACCAAGAAGGCAAAGCTGCGGTTTATTGCGAAAACGGCGTGTGGTCAAAAAGTGCAACAGACGAGGCCAACAAGTTTACTCAAGCAACCTCTATTGATGTGCGTAATGATGCCAATGGCGAGTTTTCTATTAAACAGGTTGCTGATTGGGTGTTACCAGAAGATGCATCTTACATTCACTATTGCCCTAACGAAACGGTTGACGGCTTAGAAATTTTTGATGTACCAAGCCACCCAACTGCACCGATCGTTGCTGATATGTCGTCAACTATTTTATCACGCGAAATAGACGTTAATAAATTTGATTTAATTTACGCTGGTGCGCAAAAAAATATCGGCCCGTCGGGCATATCAATCGTTATTGTTCGTAAAACATTACTTGAGCGTGAAGGCTTACCTAAGCCAGGCATTTTAGATTACGCATTAGAAGCAAAACAAGGCAGCATGTTTAACACGCCTCCCACATTTGCTTGGTATTTAGCTGCTGAAGTATTTCAATGGCTTGAAAGTAATGGTGGCGTAAAAGCGATGGAAGTTCAAAATATTGCTAAAGCGCAGCTACTTTATGACTTTATTGATGAATCGAGCTTTTATACCAATAAAGTAGCTAAACATTGCCGTTCACGTATGAATGTTCCGTTTTGGCTTAATGATGAAAGCTTAAATGATAAGTTTGTTGCTCAGTCTAAAGATGCAGGGTTACTCGCTCTTGAAGGCCACAGAATTGTGGGCGGTATGCGCGCAAGTATTTATAACGCAATGCCTATTGAAGGTGTTCAAGCACTTGTAGACTTTATGGCTGCTTTTGCAAAGGAGCACAGCTAATGGAGCAGCTTCGTTTAGAACCTATTTCTAGAGTAAATGGCACAGTAACCCTACCAGGTTCAAAGAGTCTATCGAACAGAATTTTATTATTAGCAGCACTTGCAAGCGGTACTACCGTTGTAGAAAACTTACTTGATAGTGACGATATACGCCATATGCTGGGCGCCTTAAAGTTATTAGGTGTAAATGTAACTTTAAATGATGACCGCACTGTAGCCACCGTAGAGGGTGTTAGTGGTGTGTTTAATACACCGACTGAGCCATTGTTTTTAGGTAATGCGGGTACTGCTTATAGACCTTTAACGGCAGTACTTGCTGCCGTTGCTGGTAAGTACGAGCTAATTGGCGAGCCACGTATGGAAGAGCGCCCGATAGGGCACTTGGTTGACGCGCTGCAAGCATTGGGTGGTGATGTTACTTATACAAAGCACAAAGACTACCCACCACTTAAAATTGTGGGTGGCCAAATAAAAGGCGGTGAGGTTGAAATTGACGGCAGTATTTCAAGTCAATTTTTAACCGCTCTATTAATGGCAGCGCCATTATTTAACGGTGATACAACAATAACTATTAAAGGTACTTTAGTCTCTAAACCTTATATTGATATTACACTTGATGTAATGGCACGTTTTGGGGTTAATGTTGAGCACAGTGATTATGCAACCTTTAAAGTTAAAGGTGGTCAACAGTATCAATCATTAGATCGCATAATGGTTGAAGGCGATGCATCTTCTGCCTCTTACTTTGTTGCTGCGGCTGCAATTGCAGGCGGTGAGATTGAAATTAAGGGCGTGGGTGCCAAGTCGGTGCAAGGTGATATAGGCTTTGCCAAAGTAATGGAGCAAGTAGGCGCAAAAATTGATTGGTATGATGAGCGTTTAGTTGTTCGCAAAGGCGAACTAAAAGGTGTGGATATTGACGCCAATGCAATTCCTGATGCAGCTATGACTCTTGCAACTGTTGCTCTTTTTGCCAAAGGCCCAACAGCCATTCGTAACATTTATAACTGGCGAGTAAAAGAGACAGACCGTTTATATGCAATGGCAACTGAGCTTCGTAAAGTAGGCGCACAGGTTGTAGAAGGTGAAGATTTTATAGAGATCACCCCACCTGAAACATTTAATGATGTTGCTGTTGATACTTACGACGATCACCGTATAGCCATGTGTTTTGCAATGGTTGCCGTTGGTGGAAAGCCAATAACAATTAATGATCCAAAGTGTACCTATAAAACATTTCCTACATTTTTCAATGTTTTAGCGTCAGTCAGTGAATAAGCTAATTAGAAGTAATTACAAAAGTTACACACTAATAGCAGATATATTTTAATAACTGACGTATAATGTCGCGGTTTATTTAGGTGTGCATTGCAGGAGGTTTTAAATGCAGGCGTTATTAATGCCCGTGATCACCGTTGATGGCCCAAGTGGTTCAGGTAAAGGAACTGTTTGTCGCTTGTTAGCCGACAAGTTAGGGTGGGATGTATTAGATAGCGGTGCGATTTATCGTGTTTTATCTTTAGCTGCACTTCATCACCAAATTGCATTAGACAATGAAGAAGGGCTTGTCCCGCTTGCTGCAAATTTAGATGTGCAGTTTTTGGTAGATAGCCAAACTAATGCAGGAAAAGTTATTTTAGAAGGCGAAGATGTAACCACTACTATTCGTAATGAAGAAGTAGGCGCTGCGGCTTCAAAAGTTGCAGCGTTACCTCGCGTTCGTGAAGCGTTATTACGTCGCCAGCGTGCATTTCGCACTGAAAATGGCTTAATTGCCGATGGCCGTGATATGGGCACTGTGGTTTTTCAAGATGCGCCGTTAAAAATATATTTAACAGCCAGTGCAGAAGAGCGTGCTCGTAGACGCTTTGTTGAGTTGAATACGCGCGGCCTTGATGTTACACTAAGTGGTCTATTACAGGACATTCAAGCTCGTGACGAGCGCGATATGAATCGCACCGTTGCTCCGCTTGTACCTGCAGAGGATGCTATTGAGATCGATACTAGCGATCTTAATGCACAGCAAGTGTTTGATAAGGTAATAACTTTATTGGATATTGCTATCTCTGAAGGTAAGCTTCCTAAACGAAGCTAAACACATTTTATGCGCCAGCAGGATGCCAGTGCTATTTTAACAACCCCATGCAGCATGGTTGCTTATTGGTATTAATATATGAGACGTATATTCGTATGTCAGAAAATTTTGCGCAGTTATTTGAAGAAAGCTTAAAGGGTTTTGAAGCAGAGCAAGGCTCTATCGTTAAAGGTACAGTAATCTCTATCGAGAATAACATTGTACTTGTAGATGCTGGTCTTAAATCAGAAAGTGCTATCCCTGCAGAGCAGTTCAAAAATGCTGCTGGTGAACTAGAAGTTGCTGTAGGCGACGAAGTAGATGTTGCACTAGATGCAATTGAAGACGGTTTCGGTGAAACTATCCTTTCTCGTGAGAAAGCTAAGCGTCACGAAGCATGGATCCGTCTTGAGAAAGCATGTGAAGAGCAAGAGACTGTTACTGGTGTTATCAACGGTAAAGTTAAAGGCGGTTTCACAGTTGAAGTTGATTCAATCCGTGCTTTCCTACCTGGTTCACTTGTTGATGTTCGTCCAGTACGTGACACAACTCACCTTGAAGGCAAAGAGCTTGAATTTAAAGTAATCAAGCTTGACCAAAAACGTAACAACGTTGTTGTTTCACGTCGTGCAGTTATCGAATCTGAAAACTCACAAGAACGTGAAGAGCTTCTTGCTAACCTTGTTGAAGGCCAAGAAGTTAAAGGTATCGTTAAGAACCTTACTGACTACGGTGCATTCGTTGACCTTGGTGGTGTTGATGGTCTACTACACATTACTGATATGGCTTGGAAGCGTGTTAAGCACCCTTCAGAAATCGTTAATGTTGGCGACGAAATCGCAGTTAAAGTTCTAAAATTCGACAAAGATAAAACTCGTGTTTCTCTAGGCCTTAAACAGCTTGGTGAAGATCCATGGGCAGCTATCGCTGGTCGTTACCCAGAAGGTTCTAAACTTTCTGGTCGTGTTACTAACCTTACAGATTACGGCTGTTTCGTGGAAATCGAAGAAGGCGTTGAAGGTTTAGTACACGTTTCTGAAATGGATTGGACTAACAAGAACATCCATCCTTCAAAAGTTGTAAGCCTTGGCGACACTGTTGAAGTTATGGTTTTAGAAATTGACGAAGAACGTCGTCGTATTTCTCTTGGTCTTAAGCAATGTATTGCTAATCCTTGGCAGGAATTTGCTCGTCTACAAAACAAAGGCGATCAAGTTACTGGTAAGATCAAATCAATCACTGACTTCGGTATCTTTATCGGTCTTGACGGTGGTATTGACGGTCTTGTACACCTTTCAGACATTTCTTGGAATACACCTGGCGAAGAAGCTGTACGTGAATTCAAGAAAGGCGACGAAATCACTGCTATCGTATTGCAAGTTGACCCAGAGCGTGAACGTATCTCTCTAGGTGTTAAGCAAATCGAAGCTGACCCATTCAATAACTACCTTGATGCAAACAAAAAAGGTGCTATTGTTAAAGGTAAAGTGACTGAAGTTGATGCGAAAGGCGCAACTGTTGAACTTATCGAAGGCGTTGAAGGTTACATCCGTGTAGCTGATATCGCTCAAGAGCGCGTTGAAGATGCAACTACTGTTGTTTCTGTAGGCGACGAGATTGAAGTTAAATACGTTGGTGTTGATCGTAAGAACCGCACTTTAAGCTTATCTGTAAAAGCTCTTTTCGAAGCAGAAGAGAAAGAAGTACTAGAGAAGCTTAAGAAAGAAGAGCCAGTGTTTGAAAACGCAATGGCAGCTGCTTTCGCAAATGCACAAAAAGACTAATATATAATTAGTTTTTAGTTGGAAGGGCATTTTTTGCCCTTCCTATATCTCTTTTTAAGGAAACGCTATGACTAAGTCAGAATTGATAGAAATACTTGCGGAACAACACGCACACGTTCCAGTGAAAGATGTTGAGAATGCTGTAAAAGAAATTCTTGAACAAATGGCCGGCTCATTATCTACTTCAGATCGTATTGAGATCAGAGGTTTTGGTAGTTTCTCTTTGCATTTCCGCGCTCCTCGCACAGGTCGTAATCCTAAGACTGGCGATACAGTTGAGCTTGAAGGAAAGCATGTACCTCATTTTAAACCAGGCAAAGAATTACGCGACCGCGTGAATGAAAGCATTGCCTAGTTAACTTAGTGGAGTAGTTACTTGTTCAAGGTATTAAAAATTATTCTGGTTGCACTATGCCTTATCAGTGCATTTGTATTAGGGTCACAAAACCCACAGTTAGTACAAGTAAATTACATTATAGCCAGTAATACGCTACCTTTAGCTGTAATAATAAGTATCTGCTTTTTATTAGGTGTTTTGATTGGTTGTTTTATTAGCTTTAAATTGTTTTCGCAATTAAAGTGGCAAAACTACCGCTTAAAAAAGCAATTAGCGCCTGAAAAAGATAAAAAAAAGCTTGCCGCGAATAAAGACACCTAACTATGATTGAGCTTTTGTTTTTACTATTACCTGTTGCCGCTGGTTACGGTTGGATTATGGGTAAAAACAGTGCTAAAAACCAAGCTCATCAACTTAATCGTCAGATCACTTCTGAATATAGCAAAGGCTTAAAATTTCTACTCGATAGAGAAGAAGATCAAGGCTTAGAGCATTTAATCAACTTACTTGAAGTTTCAGCCGACTCGGTTGAACACTATTCTACACTTGCCACCATGTTTCGCCGTAGAGGTGAATTAGACCGCGCAATAAAAATTCACGAACTTCTATTAAAACACCCAAGCTTAAATGAACAACAAGCTGCAACTAGCCGTTTAGAATTAGCCGAAGATTATATAATGGCCGGACTACTAGATAGTGCGGAAGAGCACTTAGTTTGGCTAGTTAAAGCAGGGCATGTAGAAGCCCTGGACCCTATTATCACTTTATATTCGCAAACCCGTGAGTGGGAAAAAGGCATCAACATGTTTGAAGCCCATAGCGAACTATTTTCAAAAGAACAGCAATTTAAAGCAATTGCTAATTTTTATTGTGAGTCAGCTTTAAGTGACAATACACCCCAACTAATGAGAAAAGCCATTAGCTTAAATTATAAAGCCGTGCGTCCGCTTTACGAGTTAGGGTTAGTTGCTTACGCAAAAGAAGATTACGTTAAAGCTATTTATTACTGGCGTGAACTTGTCTCTCAATTTACCTTGTTTGCTCCGTTGTTTATTGATGAGCTGGCACACAGTTATAAACAATTGAATTTGACGCATCAATTTCACGAGTTAGTCAGTGACTTGTTAGAGAAGGGCGGAGTATTAATTAAAATAAAGCATTGCCAAGCATTACTTGAGCAAGGTCACACCAAGCAAGCCTTTGAATTTTTAACTGATAGCTTAAAACGTCAACCTACTATTCGTGGTTTTAGTTTTTTACTGCAATTAATGGGTGACCAAAATAAAAATACTAAAGAAGTACTTAACGAAATTGATAAGCTTGTAACCTCTTATATTGCTACAAAACCAGATTTCCAATGCCAGCATTGTGGTTTTACAAGCTACACCATATATTGGAACTGCCCTTCTTGTAAGCATTGGGAAACCATTGTTCCAAGTCGAGGCTTAGACGGATTTTAATAACCCCATAATTTATAACTTTACTGCCATTCACTAGGATAGTTATGTCTTTCGAACACTCAAAAAAAATTCTTATTGCATTAGATTACGATGATCAAGAAGTTGCTTTAAACTTTGTTAAACAACTTTCTCCTGATACTTGCCGTCTCAAGGTCGGCAAAGAAATGTTTACCTATTTTGGACCTGCATTTGTTAAAGAGTTAATTGATTTAGGTTTTGATGTTTTCTTAGATTTAAAGTTTCATGATATTCCTAATACAGTAGCTAAAGCGGTTACTGCAGCTGCTAAAATGGGGGTGTGGATGGTAAACGTTCATGCATCTGGTGGCTTTGAAATGATGAGCAAAGCTAAATCGGCTCTAGAGAAATTTGGTGACAAAGCGCCATTACTTATCGCTGTTACTGTGTTAACAAGTATGGATGAAACAGAGCTTAAGCGTTTAGGTGTTGATAAATCAGCTCAAGAGCAAGTTATTTATTTAGCTAAGCTTGCAAAGGAAGCTGGGCTTGATGGTGTTGTGTGTTCTGCACAAGAAGCAAAAGCTTTAAAAACAGAGTTAGGTGATAGCTTTAAGCTTGTTACGCCTGGTATACGCCCTGAAGGGAGTGATGCGGGTGATCAAAAGCGTATAATGACACCTAAGCAAGCTATAGATTCAGGAAGTGACTATTTAGTTATAGGCAGACCGATTACTCAAGCAGATAATCCTGTAAAAGTGCTTAGTGATGTTAATAACTCTATAGCTTAATTTAACAATAAGCAGTCATATAGTGCTAAAACCCCTTACCTTATGTGAGTTTTATGTTACATTAATAAAATCAAAATGTAGTAGGGGTTTGTTTTGAAGTTATTTTTTGGTTCTATAGTAATTGTTATTGCGGGTTTTTCAGTAAATAAGTACGTTTTTTCTAATAAAGCATACGATGGTGTAACAACCGTTACAGATATAATTCCAACGTACCCAGTCGATATGTTTGATTTTAAAAAAACAATGCAAGATTATGCTCACCATCTGTGTTACAAAAATGAAGATACACTCATATCTCAGCATGTAAGCGTTAGTGAATGTATATCAAAGCTCGATGATAAAAAAACAGAATGTGAAAAAAAGGTTTTTCGTTTGGCGCCGCTCAATCTTGAGTCGGAAGTTGAAGTGCTTGATTATTCAAGGCAATATACGCAATGTACATTGCCTTATAAATATATTTTAGGTTAATTACAAACAGTTATTATTAGTAATTACAGCCAATTATAATTAAGATCTTAAGCGAATGGATTTCGCTTCAATATCTATTAACTCTTGTTTAAATAAGCCACCAATTGCTTTTTTATAATTAGCCTTACTTGTAGAAAACATCTTTTTTATTGCTTCAGGATCAGACTTATCACCAAGTGGAATAACACCGCCTTCGTTTTTAAGCTTTTGCATAATAGTTTCACCAAGGTCACTTACTTTTCCCATACCTGGCTTTTCTAGTACAACATCAATTTTTCCGTCGTCACGTACTTTTTGAATATAGCCTTTAAGCTTTTGACCCACAAATAAGCTTTTAAATACCATATTGTAAAAAACAACACCGAAGTGCGACTCTTCAATTAATACTTTGTAGCCAATATCTGTTTTGCCAGCAACAATTAAATCCACTTCTTGTAAGTGAGTATATTGCGGCTCATCTTTTGATAAGAAACGATTAAAATTGTTTGAGGCACAAATACGTTGGCTTGCATTATCAAGGTACAGGCGTACTAAATAAGAATGGCCTTCTTGCATGCGTGGCTTTTGTTCATTAAAAGGTGCAAGCACATCTTTCTCAAGCCCCCAATCTAAAAATGCCCCAATACTATTTATTTCTTTAACGCGTAGTAGGGCATACTCGCCAACTTGAGCATGTGGTTTCTTTATTGTTGCTGTGGCTAAATTAGCATTGTCTAAAAAGATAAATACACTAATACTATCGCCCGCTTCAAGCTCATGTTTTATTTCTTGTTTTGGTAAAAATACTTCACCTAAATCATGGCCGTCTAAGTAAGCACCTTCGTTACTCACTTCTTTTACAAATAATGTTTGTGTGGTTCCTAGGTAACTCATAATTATTCCTGCTCAGGCTTTTTTTTACGGCGCATTGGTGTATCGCCATCAATGTTCATCGGTGCTTTAATTGGTGCTGTAGGCTTTTTAGGTTTAGCTTTGCGTTTAAATGCAGGCTTTTTAACAGCGGCGGCTTTTTCTTTAGATTTGTCCCACGCTGCCTCAGGCTTTTTCTCTTTTAAACCTTTAAACTTAGCTTTTAAGCTCTCTATGCTCGCAAATTTTAATTCGTCATTTAAAAATGCTTTAATAGCTAAATAACTTGCCCAATCTTTTGGGCCAACTAATGAAATTGCATTTCCTTTAAAGCCAGCACGTCCTGTACGACCTATGCGGTGTACATATTCTTCAGCGTGTTTTGGTAAATCAAAGTTAATAACGTGCGTTACGCTCAACAAATCTAAACCACGAGATGCAACGTCGGTGGTGATCAATATTTTAAAGTTTTCGCGACTAAACGAATCCATGATATCTAAACGTTTGTTTTGCGTTAAATCACCAGCAAGCGCTACAGATTTGAAGCCTTTAGCATTAAGCGCTTCACTCAAACGGCTCGTGTCAGAACGCGTTGCTGTGAAGATAATACATTGACCAACATCATCTTGGTTTAAAAAATGCTCTAATAACGCTTCTTTATGATCAAGGTGATCGGCAAGGTATAACGTTTGTTTAATATCACTATGTTGCTCATTTGCTGCACTTAGCGTAATTTGCTTTGGTTTTTTTAATAGGTTACGTGATAGTGCATCTACTTGTGCATGGTCAAGTGTTGCAGAAAACAATAACGTTTGACGTAGACGGTGATTAGCTTGCTCGTTAATCATTTTTAACTGCTCGGTAAAGCCTAAATCTAAAATACGGTCGGCTTCATCAAAAATAAGCAGTTCTAGTCCACTCAATTGCAATGAGCGTTTTGTAATGTGATCAGCTAAACGCCCAGGTGTAGCAACTACGAATTGTGGGTCGTTTCTAAGTGCTTTTATTTGGTCATTAAAGTTTTCGCCGCCAAGTATTTTAACTGCCTTAATAGCTGTACCAGCAATTAATAAACGCAGCTGAGTAAATACTTGCGTAGCAAGCTCACGCGTAGGAGCAACAATAAGTACACGAGGATCGCGTTTACTGAGTGCTTTTTGTTTCATAACCCTTTGTACAGCAGGTAATAAAAACGCCAAGGTTTTGCCCGACCCAGTTTTAGACTGAGCGAAAATGTCATGCCCTGCAAGTGCGGTAGGCACTGCATGCGCTTGAATATCGGTGGGCTGGGTGATCCCTTGATGTGCTAGTTGTGTTTCAAGGCGTGTATCAATCCCAAGATCAGTAAACTGCAATGTGTGTTTCTCCAAAATGAGCAAATTAACTCTATAAATTTATCAGCACATTATAGCTTACACAGCTAGGTCGCTAACAGTAAAAACCAATCTATAGCGCTATTTTTTGCAATTAAACTAAAAAAGCGTAAAATACGCGCCCCATATGCGCCGGATTTACGATTCGGTAGACGCCAATATTGGCTAACAAGGCAAAATAGGAAATATAATGACTGTTGTTCATAAAGATAATGTAACGGGCGATCACTTTGTAGTGTGTGCGCTGTATAAGTTTGTAGGTTTACCTGAATTTGAAGCTATCCGTAAGCCATTACTAGAAGTGATGGAAGCAAATGAAGTACGCGGTACTTTATTGCTCGCTGCCGAAGGTATAAACGGCACTGTTTCTGCAAAACGAGAAGGGATAGACAACTTATTAGCATGGCTAGATGAGCAACCAAATTTAAAAAACATCGTTACAAAAGAATCTTACGACGATGAATGCCCGTTTTACCGCACTAAAGTAAAACTAAAAAAAGAAATTGTAACGATGGGCGTTGAAGGCGTAGATCCGCTTAAAGTTGTGGGTAGCTATGTAAAGCCAAATGAGTGGAACGCACTTATATCTGACCCTGAAGTAATTTTAATTGATACACGTAATGATTACGAAATTGAAATTGGTACATTTCAAAATGCGGTCGATCCAAATACTAAAACCTTTCGCGAATTTCCACAGTGGGCAAAAGAAAACTTAGACCCTGAGAAACACAAAAAAGTGGCGATGTTTTGTACCGGCGGTATCCGCTGCGAAAAATCGACAGCCTACATGAAAGAGCAAGGTTTTGATGAAGTTTATCACCTTGAAGGCGGTATCTTAAAATACCTAGAAGAAGTGCCAAAAGAAGAAACCATGTGGGAAGGCGAGTGTTTTGTATTTGATAATCGCGTTGCGGTTGATCATGACCTACAAAAAGGCTCTTATGATCAATGCCACGCGTGTCGTATGCCAATTACAGAAGACGAAAAGTTAAAGCCTGAATACATGGAAGGTGTATCTTGCCATCATTGTATTGAAGAAGTAACGGACGAACAGCGGACACGCTTTGCTGAACGCCAAAAACAGATTGAGCTCGCGCAAGCGCGTGGTGAAGGCCATATTGGTAGCGAAGCACAGGCAGTTTTACAGCAACGTAAAGAGGCTAAAAAAGCGCAAAAGGATGCTCAGCGCGGTAAATAACATTTATTAATGAATACTTTTATTAGCCCAGCTTATGCTGGGCTTTTTAGTTTTAACTGTCACTTGTGTTTTTTGTTAGTTTTACCTAAATTGGTATCACCTACGTAAACTCATCCTATTGTTTTGCTAATTTATCGTTCTAACCTATTTATTGATCAAACAGCTGTTAGACTTCGTACGGTAATGAAAATAATAATTAGTTAGGGTGTAACTTTGAAATCTCGAATTTTATTAATCAGTACATTAAGTGCTTTACTATTTGTAACTTTACCAGCATTAAGCGCTAATGTTGTGGTACAAAAAATAACATTAGAGCGTGCTAAGCAACAAGTACAAGCAGTTGGTAATACAGAGGCAATTCATTCAGTTATGTTATACCCAGCTGTGGGTGATAAGGTGACCGCTGTATACTTTAAACCTGGCGATAAAGTAAAAAAAGGCGATATGTTACTCGAGCTCGACTCTCGCAGGCAAAAAGCCGCGCTGGATGAGGCTAAAATTAAACTTGCCGATACGCAAAGAATATTAGAGCGATTACGGCAAAGCCAGGCTAAAGGAGCTGTGCCTAAAAGTGACGTAGACGACGCTAAAACAGTTGTTGAACTTGCAAAAGTTACTTTAACTCAAGCACAAACAGAGCTTGAAGATAGAAAAGTTATTGCACCTTTAAATGGTATTATGGGGCTAACAGATGTTGAGGTTGGCGATAGAATTTCTGAGCTTACTGAAATAGCGAGTATTGATGACACGAGTGACTTATATATTAATTTTAATGCGCCAGAATCAGCCATATCTATGCTACGTAATAAAAGTAATATAACAGTATTTCCTTGGCAGTCAGAAAGCCCAATTAACGCCCAAATTGCTTATTTAGATTCTCGAATAAATCCTCAAACTCGTACTCTTCGTGTTAAAGCAAAACTTAACAATGCGAATGAGCAGTTTTTGCCGGGTATGAGCTTTAGAGTTCATATTGAAGTATTAGGTGATAATTACGCTGCAATACCAGAAGCTGCGTTATTGTGGGGAGCAACGGGTCCTTACGTATGGACAAGTGTTGATAATAAAGCCACACGCGTTGATGTAAAAATAGAGCAACGCCTTGCAGGTCGATTATTAGTATCGGGCCCATTAAAAGAGGGTGATATTTTAGTTATTGAGGGCGTCCAACGCCTACGAGCTAAGCAAGAACTAAGCTTTAACGCAATTGATTCAGATTCGCAGGAGTAGGTATGAAACAACAACCTATGATGCAAGATTTACCATCAATGGCTATTCGTCGCCCTGTGCTTATAGTTGTACTCAACTTACTAATTATTATTGCCGGGATTGCAGCTATTGCAGGGATTGAGGTTAGGGAGCTCCCCGATGTAGATAGGCCGCGTATTACTGTTTCTGCACCATTTCCGGGTGGCTCACCAGAAACTGTAGACACTGAAGTAACCAGTAAACTAGAAGGCGCAGTAGCACGCGTAAGCGGTGTTAAATCAATACGAGCGCAAAGTGAAGAAGGAAATTCACGAATTGTCGTAGAGTTTAGGCCCGGAATTAATTTAGACGATGCAGCAAACGAAACGCGCGAATCGGTGGCACGTGTTCAACGAGATCTCCCCGAAGAAGTCGAACGAGTATCCATTATTAAAGCCGATAACGATGCAGAAGCCGTTGTATCGTTAACCGTCTCTAGTGATAGTCTATCGCTTGAAGCACTTACTGAACGTGTTGATGTTGATTTAGCCCCGCAGTTTTTAACCATTCCAGGTGTTGCGGATGTACGCTTAAATGGTGATAGGGAACGAGTATTAAGAGTACGAATTGATCCTCTTAAACTAAGCAGCTTCAATTTAACGATTCCAGATGTTGCACAAGTACTTAGCCAAGCTCCGTTTGACGTGCCAGCAGGAAGTTTAAAATCAGACGATCAACAAATTATCGTACGGGCTGATGCTACATCAATAACACCAGAGCAAGTGGGCGACATCATAATTCAAGGTGATACCCGCATTAGCGATATTGCAGCTGTTTACTTTGGTCCCGCTGATCCACGTTCTATGGTAAGACTCAACGGTAAACCTGTTATAGGCATGGAGATAATTCGTCAAGCCCAATCAAATACGATAGAAATATCTGATGAAGTGTTAAAGCTCATCAACAGCATGCAAACACGTTTTCCTGAAATGGAATTTACCCTTACGTCTGATGATGCACAGTTTATTAGAAGCTCAGTTGATGAAGTTATTTACTCTTTATTACTTACTGTGTTGTTAGTAATTGTAACGCTTTGGATTTTTATCGGCTCTTGGCGTGCCACACTTGTACCTGCTTTTGCAATCCCCGTGGCGTTAATTGGCTCATTAGCACTGATTTGGGCACTTGGTTTTTCAATTAACATTTTAACTTTACTAGCCCTTGTACTTGCCACCGGTTTAATTGTAGATGATGCCATTGTAGTTAGTGAAAATATTCAGCGACAACGAGGATTAGGTTTAGGCAGACGTGCAGCTGCGGTAATAGGAACACGAGAAGTGTTTTTTGCGGTAATAGCAACAACTGCAGTACTTGCAGCTGTATTTATACCTATTGCATTTTTACCTTCAACCGCTGGACGGCTGTTTAGAGAGTTTGGAGGTGTACTTGCAGGCGCCGTTATTATTTCAAGCTTTGTAGCTTTATCATTAGTACCAGCGCTAACTTCAAAGCTAAAACTAAAACAGGGTGGTTTTCATCCATTTGCTAAAGTAGGTCATTGGCTTGGTGGTATTTATACAAAATCAATTCACAAAGTGCTAGACCATGCGTGGGTTACATTTATAGCCTGTGTATTGGTAGCGGCTGGCTCAGGCGCTTTATATACAAGTTTAGATAGTGAATTACTACCAACAGAAGATCGTGGAAAAATACGTATATTTGCACGAGGCCCTGACGGTGTAGGGTTAAACTTTATGGATAGACAAGCCATAAAAATGGAAGATATTTTATTACCTTTTATTGATAGCGGCGAAATAGAATCAATTTATACGGTAGTTGGCCAATGGGATCCAAATATAGTATTTATCACTGTGCCATTAAAGCATTGGGATGAAAGAAATTTTACTCAACAAGAAATAATCAATAAAATTCGTCAGCCCTTGGGTGATATTCCCGGTGCACCAGCATTTCCAGGCGGTGCAAATAGTTTAAATTTACGTGGTCAAGGTGGCGGTGTTGAAATAGCCTTACTAGGTCAAGACTACCTACAAATATTTAAAGCTGCGCAGCAGTTTTCAGCGGCACTTGAAAAAGCAGTACCTGAAGTTGCCCCTGTTCGTATTTCCTATCAGCCATCGCAACCACAGCTTAGAGTTAATATAGACAGACGGCGTGCACAAGAGCTTGGTGTAGCGCTGAGCGACATAGCAATTACACTGAGAGCGGCTATTAACGGAGATGATGTTGAAGATTTAAACATAGGCGATCAATCCGTTCCTATAATGTTGCAAGCTCAAAATCAAACCATAAACGATCCGAGTGATTTAGCTAATTTATATATTAGAGCTGGCAATAACAGCTTAGTGCCATTAAGTAGTGTTGCTTATATCTCTGAAGAAGGTGTAGCAGCTGAACTTGAGCGACATGCACAGCGCCGCTCTATTGAGCTCAGTATGGAACTGCCCGAAGGATTAACTATCGCCTATTTAGTAGATCAAATTAAGCAGGTGTCTGAGCAATCATTAGCGCCTGGTATTGCACTTGCGTTTAAAGGTGAAGCACTGACCTATGAGGAAACATCTAACGAAGTGCTTGTAACCTACGTATTGGCTTTTTTAATTGTATTTTTAGTTCTTGCTGCCCAGTTCGAAAATGTAAATAGTGCTGTCGTGGTTATGATAACCGTACCATTTGGTATTACATCTGCAATTTTAGCGCTTTATTTAACGGGGACATCGTTAAATATATACTCTCAAATCGGCTTAGTTATGCTGATTGGCTTAATCGCTAAAAACGCTATATTACTGGTTGAATTTGCCGACCAATTACGCGACCAAGGTTTACCTGTTAGAAAAGCTGTTGAGCAAGCTGCACTAGTACGTTTAAGACCCATTACAATGACTCTTATATCGACCTTGTTAGGTGCGTTACCATTAATTATGTCTACCGGTGCGGGCGCTGAAGCACGAAATGCAATTGGTTGGGTGGTGTTTGGTGGCCTAGCGCTCGCCGTATTATTTACCCTTTACCTTACACCTGTTATTTACTTAGGTTTAGCTCGCTTTACGACCCCTCGAGGCGATGAATCTAAAGAGCTCGAACAAGAGCTAGAAAAGCTAAATTAAAGTGTAATTAAAGCTAGACTCACTACTCTTTTAGCTTAAAACAGTAGTGGGTCTTAGTTATATCTTGATTGGCTATATTTGTTTGTTAAGATAGCCACCTAAGCATATACATGCCTTACTGTGTGGTCACAAGGAATCCCCTATGCAAGCCGAACAAGTTGAAATCGCACAATTTTTAGCACAACATCCTCCTTTTGATGACTTACCTCAAAAAGCGCTTAATGAGCTAGCTCAACAAGTTGAAGTTGCTTACTTTAGAGCAAAAACAGATATTTTGAGTTTTGGACAAGATATATCTGACTTGTATGTAATTAGAAGTGGTTCTGTAGAAATGTATCGCCGTAATGGCGAGCTTTATAACCGTTTGGCTACAGCAGGTATATTTGGTCAAATGGGTTTATTGATGAACCGTAAGGTACGTTTTCCTGCAACAGCTCTTGAAGATACATTAGTATACTGCATAAACGTTGAGCTATTTAATCGTTACTGTGATGAGTTTGATGCGTTTGCTGATTACTTTGAAACAGATGGTAACGTGCGTTTACATCAAGCTATTGTTGAACAAGCTGATGGCAATGACCTTACAACTGCGAAAGTGAAATCATTAATCCACCGAGATGTAGTAACCGTAGATGCAACCTCTACAATACAAGATATCGCTAAATTAATGACCGAAGAGGCGGTTTCGTCAGTTTTGGTAACAGACGTAAATAAGCCTATAAACGATGATCCTGAGGAAGATGATGGACAAGTCGTTGGCATAATAACCGATAGGGATTTACGCTCAAAAGTAGTGGCTAAAGGCCTTGCCTTTAACACACAAGCAAAAGATATTATGTCGACTAACTTAGTGCTCTTAGACGCTAATGACTATATTTTTGAAGCAGTACTTGCCATGCTTAGAGATAATTTACATCACTTGCCTGTAGTACAAAAAAAGCGCCCTATAGGGGTTATCTCTCTCTCTGACATTTTACGTTATGAATCGCAAAGTAGCTTATTGCTTGTGCGCGGTATACTTGCTCAACAAACAATTGAGGATTTGGCACATTATGCGCGCCAGTTGCCCAACGTATTTGTTCGTATGGTTAACGAAGATGCAAACTCTCACATGGTTGGCACCGCCATGGCCGTTATCGGTCGTACATTTAAACAAAGATTGCTTGTATTAGCTGAAGAAAAGTTTGGTCCACCTCCCGTTCCTTATTGTTTTATTGCATTGGGCTCAATGGCTCGAGATGAGCAACTTATTGTAACGGATCAAGATAACGCGCTAATTTTAGATGATAGTTATGACGACGAAAAACATAACGAATATTTTCAAAATATCTCAGACTTTGTTTGTGATGGCTTAGCACAATGTGGTTATACGTATTGTGATGGAGAAATAATGGCGTCGTTCAAAAAGTGGCGTAAAACTCGCTCAGAATGGTTTGATCAATTTGCAGATTGGATAGCTCAGCCAAAACCACAAGCTTTACTTAATAGCTCTATATTTTTTGATTTAGACGGAGTATGGGGTAAAACCAAGTGGGCTAATGAACTTAAAATATTTATAGCAAAACAAAGTAAAGTAAATCGTGTATTTTTGGCTAACATGGCAGCAAATGCGAGAAATAGAACACCACCGCTTGGCTTTTTCAAAGGCTTTGTTATGGAACATAATGGCCAACATAAGCGCTCAATGAACTTAAAACGACGAGGTACCGCACCACTTTCGGATGTTATTCGCGTGCACGCACTAGCTATAGGTTCGCGTAAACAAAACTCGTTTGAGCGTTTAGAAGATATTATTGAAGCAAAGCTTTTACCGCAGGGTAAAGCGCAAGATTTACGTGATGCACTAGAGTATATAGCCATGATGCGAATTCGCCATCAAGCGTGGCAAATAGAGAAGGGCGAAGAGCCAGATAATAACTTAGATCCACATTTACTGTCTCCCTTTGAACAGCGAAACTTAAAGGAAGCATTTGCTATTTTAGAAAAAGCGCAAAGCTATTTAAAATTTAGCTACACAGCAAACTCTGGTGTGAAGTAGCCTATGAATCCGCGTAATCATAAAGCAATTGATTGGCAAGCTAGGTATAACGAGCTTGCCAATAGCACCAAAAATAAACTCCTAAAACACTTTTATGCGGGTGCTTATAATCAAAACAAAGCCGCAGTAAAAGATGTGCCTTTTGTAGCAATGGATTTTGAAACAACAGGCTTAAATAGTCAAAACGACGATATAGTGAGTGTTGGTTTGGTGCCGTTCAATTTAGAGCGCATTTATTGTAAGCACAGTCGGCATTGGGTTGTGCAGCCTAGGCGAAACCTTCATGAAGAGTCTATTTTAATACATGGAATAACGCATTCTGAGGTGGACGACGCCCCCGACTTTAATCAAATTATAGAGCCTTTACTTGAAGCGCTCAGTGGTAAAGTTGTCGTGGTGCATTATGCCGCAATAGAACGTCACTTTTTAAATAATGCGTTATTGTTAAGGCTTAAAGAAGGTCTTGAGTTTGCACTTGTTGATACAATGGAAATAGAAAAAAGAGCATTAAAAGCAAGGCAGGGTTTATTAGGGCGATTGTTTAACACAAAATTAGGTTCTCTTAGGCTAACAGATTGCCGTGCGCGTTATTCCCTACCAGCATATCAAAATCACAATGCGTTAACGGATGCACTTGCTACAGCAGAACTTTTACAAGCGCAACTGAGTTATCATTATCGTGTAGATACTCCAATCTCAGAGCTGTGGTTCTAGCTTTTAATGACCAAACAAAAAAACGCCGCAAAAATTGCGGCGTTTTCGTTACTAATTAAAAGTATTACTCATTAAAGGTATTACTTAACTGGGCGAGGCTCAGTTCGTAAACCTAAAACTAAGCTTAAACACATAAATAATAATACAATAGTAAATGGCAAGCCTGTAGAGACAGCACCTGCTTGTAGTGCTTCAATTGCTTGTGTGCCACCAATCCAAAGTAAAGCAGCTGCAATTGCGCCCTCAACCGATGCCCAAAATATACGTTGTGGTACCGGTGCATCAACTTTACCGCCAGCTGTAATTGAATCAATTACTAATGAACCAGAGTCAGATGACGTAATGAAAAATACCAACACTAATAAAATTGCAATAAACGATAAAATATTAGATAAAGGTAATTCATCAAGCATTTGGAACATAGCTAAAGGTACTTCAGTTA
This sequence comes from Pseudoalteromonas sp. SR41-1, assembly GCF_014164015.1. Taxonomy (NCBI): domain Bacteria; kingdom Pseudomonadati; phylum Pseudomonadota; class Gammaproteobacteria; order Alteromonadales; family Pseudoalteromonadaceae; genus Pseudoalteromonas; species Pseudoalteromonas sp. SR41-1. The sequence goes on along the minus strand of NZ_JACJEK010000028.1, from coordinate 4,629 downwards.
AACCATTAGTGCCTAACGCACCAACACCATTAACTACTTGATCAATCGCAATACCGCCGTAAATAGACATCCATAAAACAGTAACTAGAGTAGGGATAAGTAAAACCGCAATTAAGAATTCACGAATTGTACGACCACGTGATACACGCGCGATAAACATACCTACAAACGGTGACCAGGAAATCCACCAAGCCCAGTAAAACACAGTCCAACCATGCATCCATGTTTCGTCTTCACGACCGTGAGGATTACTCAATGGAATAATATTTTCTACATAGCCCATCACGGTAGTGGGTACATTACCCATTGCTACAGCAAAGCCTACTAAACATACAAACAATAATAATGAAAACGCAATTAGCATATTTACATTACTTAGTAGTTTCACACCACCGTCAATACCACGAACCACAGAGACAATGGCTAAAAGTGTTACACCCGCAATAACTAGAATTTGAGAGCCAATGCCACCTTCTGTACCAAATACATGGTTAATGCCTGCAGAAGCTTGCTGCGCACCTAAACCTAAAGATGTTGCAAGGCCAAATAACGTAGCAAGTACAGCTAAGATATCAATGATATGACCAGGCCAACCCCAAGCTCTATCACCTAATATAGGGTAAAAAATAGAACGAATTGAAAGTGGTAAACCTTTGTTATAGGTAAAAAATGCAAGAGATAAACCAACAACAGCGTAAATAGCCCAAGGGTGAAGACCCCAATGAAACATAGTTGCGCCCATTGCTAATTTTGCAGCTTCTGGTGTATTAGCGGCTACATTAAGCGGTGTTTCGTACCAACCAGTAAAGTAAGCAACTGGTTCAGCAACGCCCCAAAACATAAGGCCGATACCCATACCGGCAGCAAATAACATAGCAAGCCATGAAACGCGAGAGTGAGAAGGTTTAGCGCCATCACCACCAAGGCGAATATTACCGTAAGGAGAAACAATAAGTGCTAAACAAAAGAGTACAAAGAAGTTAGCAGCCCACATAAATAGGGCATCAAAATTATTAATAATATCGGTCTTGATACTATCAAGCGCTGTTTTTGCAGTTTGTGGGTCGGTAACAAGTATGGCGATTAAAAAGATGACAATCAGGCCCGCACTAGTTCCAAAAACAGGGTTGTGAATATCAAACCCCCACTTTTGTACGTTGTCCTGACCTACGGTGTAATCCGTGTTGTCAATACTATATTTGTCATGATTTTCCTTCATGCAATACCTCTTTAGTTGTCCTAACAAGCCAAAATAAATTCGGCGTCATATCGAATTACATTAGTCTTTAAATATTAAGTAAAAAGTAATACCGTAATTGTTTGAAGACTAACTAATTTGAAGCGTGATCATACAGCTAGTAGTGTATGAGTTAAATATTAAATGTAAATGAATTTGTATTTAAAACGCTGTTTATATGGCCAAATTCATGATTTTTTCATTTAAAAGCCCTAAATTTAAAAATTCAGTGAACGTTAAAATTTAGTTTGCTATTAAAAGTATTAATTTACTTGGTTAAGTAAAAAAAGATCATTTTTAAGTAGCTTAATTAATGCTTAAATATTAGGGCTTGTTAGTCTTTTAGGATTGAAATTTGTTAAGTCTAGTCGCGATTTAATCGCTCCTAGATTTATAGCTTAGCGGTTCGGTAACAGCTTATGCGTTATTTTTCATGCTTGCATGCACGTAAGAATAATCAAAAACCGGCTAGCGAAGAGCAAATTTCTCTTCAAGGCTATTATAAATTTATAAGCCGATAAGCACCTTTAATCAAGTTGTAATATGAATATGATTTAACACAACATTAGGGCATGTTGAATTTTGGCGATTGAATTTACAGTAGTATGTTTGGTTTTTAGGCAAGGCAGAGCCTATGTAGTGTGGTCATTCCCCATAAATAGGCGATAACGCAGCATAAATACCAAACATACACTGCCCTTTGGGTTCTTTCTAGGGACGATTAACTCTTTGTTACTCGGTTTTTACTTAGCCCACTAGGTTACAAACCTCGTGCCGCGATTTAATCGCCCCTAGATTGAACAAATTTCAATCCAAAAAGCTCAGCATGCCCTAAGCTATATTTTATAAATAGATAGGCAAAGGATTAATACTATTATGCGTGAAAGCGTTACAAACGATACCAATCAAAATGTACTTGTTAAACGCTTTTGCAGCGTTAGAGACGAAAGCCTAGCTATTATTGAGCCACTCACTGTAGAAGATTGTCAATTACAAGCTATGGCTGATGCCAGTCCTACTAAATGGCATTTAGCGCATACCACGTGGTTTTTTGAAACATTTTTACTTAGTGTTCATTGTAAACAGTACGCAGTGTTTAACCCTCACTATAAAATGCTTTTTAATTCTTACTACAATGGGATTGGAGAGCAATTTAAACGGGCAAACAGAGGAAGCTTATCTAGGCCAGGTTTAGACGAAGTGCTAGCTTACAGAGAACATGTAGATAGCCGCGTGATTGAATTACTTAAGACTGACGTTAACCCGCACATTAAAGATATTATTGAACTTGGGTTACACCACGAGCAACAGCATCAAGAACTAATGCTTATGGACATCAAATATAACTTTTCAGTAAATCCATTATTTCCTCAATATAAAACATCGCTTTTAAATAGCCAAAAAAAATCAGCTGATATTAAACCCCTTAATTTTATCAATTTTGAACAAGCCATTATTAATATTGGCACAAATGCCGACGATGAATTTGCATATGATAACGAGTGCCCCAAACACCAAGTACTAATTCATCCATTCAGTTTTGCTAATAGATTGGTCACTAATGGTGAATATTTAGACTTTATAAATGCCGGTGGATATAGCAATCCACAATATTGGTTAAGCGACGGTTGGGCGCATATTCAAAACACTCGTTTAACGCATCCATTATATTGGCATTACATAAATAACGAATGGTTTGAGTTTACACACTATGGATTGCAGCCTTTAAATTTAAGCGCTCCCATCAGCCATGTTAGTTATTTTGAGGCCAGCGCCTACGCTAATTTTGTAAAGGCTCGCTTGCCTACAGAGTTCGAGTGGGAATATGCAGCTAAAAATACAGCTTCAACAGACACTAATAATAACTATCTAACACCACAACAAACAAAAGATGATACTGAAATAAACCAGTTAACGGATTCATGTTGGCAATGGACAAACAGTGCATATTTGCCATACCCCGGTTTTAAGCCTATTGAAGGAGTAGCAGGGGAATACAATGGTAAATTTATGAATAACCAAATGGTGTTACGGGGCGGGTGTGTGTTTACCCCTCAAGACCATTTACGACAAACATACCGAAATTTTTATTACCCACATCAAGCGTGGATGTGCAGCGGGATAAGACTAGCTAAGGATATAGTATGAGCCAAGTAACAGCGATTAAACAAAGTAACATAACCGACACTGAATTTTTAAACGACGTGATAAGCGGATTAACTCAACAGCAAAAAACGCTTCCGTGTAAATATTTTTACGATGATAAAGGTGCTGCATTATTCGAGCAAATAACATCCTTACAAGAGTATTATGTTACACGTACGGAGTTGTCTATTTTAGAGCAATACTCGCAGTCGATTGCTCAAATGCTACCTGAAAACCTCTCTATTATTGAGCCTGGGTGTGGTTCGGGTAAAAAGGTCGCGTATTTATTAGCGCACATGGCAAACGTAAAAACCTTCGTACCGTTTGAAATTTCTGAGGAAATGCTCAGTTATTCACTTGCACATTTGTTGCCATTATTCCCAGATTTGGCAATTTCGCCATTACTAGGAGACTTTACACATAGCCAAATGGTTAAACAGCTAACCAAAGACACTGCTTTAGATAGTCAAACCAATTTGGTGTATTTCCCAGGCTCTACTCTTGGTAATTTTGCCCCAGTTAAAGCTATAGAAATTATGAATAATTTCCATCGCTTATGTGGTGTAAACGGTTATGTATTAATTGGGATTGATTTAGTAAAAGAGCGCCAAGTACTACTCGATGCATATAACGATAAAGCGGGAGTCACCGCCGCATTTAATAAAAATTTACTACAACGTATTAATAACGAGCTAAACGGGACATTTAATATAGATAACTTTAGCCACGAGTCACGCTTTAACGAGCAACATAGCCGTATTGAAATGCATTTAGTAAGTAACTGTAATCAAAGCGTGGTTATAAATGATCAGCAAATAGACTTTATTGAAGGCGAAAGTATCCATACAGAAAACTCTCATAAGTACACGCTCGAATCGTTTAAGCAGCTTGCAGCGCAAGCTAATTTAAAGTTAGAGCAAACATGGCAAGACGATAGTAACTATTTTGCATTGTGCTTATTACGACCGCTATAAACGTTTACTTTATATGTTTAGGGCGTGTTGATCTTTGATAGTTGAATTTGCAGCAATATGTTTGGTTTTTAGGCAAGGCAGAGCCTATGAAGTGTGGTTATTCCACATAAATAGGCGATAACGCAGCATAAATGCCAAACATGTGCTGCCCTTCGGGCTGACGAATCCCCAAAACGTGACAGGCACAGCAATTTATGATCTTATGTAAATCACCACAACCCACATAAGTCACAACTGCTATGCCTGAGACATCAGTTTGCCATAAGTACTTTA
>NZ_JACJEK010000027.1:0-41898 GCF_014164015.1 Pseudoalteromonas sp. SR41-1 | reverse complement strand
TTTAGCTTCTGCCTCAGCTTGCGCTTTTTCTTTCTCTTTAGCTTTACGCTCTTGCTCTAGCTTTTTAATATTACGTGCTTCTGATTCACGTTGCTTGCGTGCATTGGCCGCTCTGCGTTCTAAATCACGGATACGTTTATCTTCAGCACTTTTTTTATCTTTTTCTTTCTTTTGAAGTTCAGCAATTTTTTGCTCAACTTGTTTTTGATCAACTGTAACGGCTGATACCGCTTTATCTGGCGTAGGTATAGCCGAATTAAGCGTTACTTCCATTACTTTAGGTGTTGGCGGATGAATATTTGCAGAAGCATACAAAAATCCACCAATCCCTAAATGAAGTACTATTGATTTTACTACTGAACTATTCATACAGCTACTTCCCCTCAAAGGATTCAGTCATTAATCCTACTGATGGTACGCCTGCATTTTTCAAAAAATCCATTAGTAATAATACTTCTTGATACGACACCTTACCCGAGCCTTTAATCATTACCGGCACGTCAGGGTTTTTCATTAGCTGTAATTTTATAACCGCAGCCACATCAAGTGCTTCCATAGGCTCTTCTGGATCAGTACCTACACTCACGTAATATTTACCTTGTGCATCTATTGAGGCAATAATAGGCGGAGTATCTTTAGTATCAACTAAATCAGACTCTTCCATTTTAGGTAAATCAACTTTTACACCATGCGTAATAAGCGGTGCTGTAGCCATAAATATTATAAGTAGTACCAACATTACATCAATGTAAGGTACTACATTAATCTCTGCGACCGGACGGCGCTTTTTACGCTGATACATTCGCTTGTGCCTCTATTTGTGTAGCTGCTTGACGGTGTAAAATATTAGCAAACTCTTCCATAAAGTTAATATAGTGAGACTCAAGCTTTTCAACACTGTTTGAAAAACGGTTATAAGCAATAACAGCAGGGATCGCCGCAAATAAACCCATAGCAGTCGCAATAAGTGCCTCTGCAATACCTGGTGCTACCATTTGTAATGTAGCTTGCTTAACTTCACCTAGTGCAATAAAGGCATTCATTATACCCCACACTGTACCGAACAAACCGATGTACGGACTTATAGAACCTACTGTTGCTAAAAACGATAGACTAGATTCCATTTTTTCAATTTCACGAGAAAGCGCAACACGCATAGAGCGGTGCGTTCCTTCCATAACAATACTCGCACTTTGAAATGTATTCTTTTTATGACGAGCAAACTCTTTAAAGCCCGAAGTAAACAAAGCTTCAATGCCTTGAGACTGACCGCTGCGTGACGATATCTCGTTATATAATTTGCTTAAATCAATACCCGACCAAAACTTTTGCTCAAATTTCTTAGCATTTATTAGCGCATCCGATATTGCTTTTTTACGTTGAAATATAATTGTCCACGACATTACAGACATGGCAACTAGCCCTAACATTACTAATTGAACAAGCAAACTTGCTTCTAAAATTAGATCTAAAAAATTAAGCCCTGATCCCACGTTAAACTCCTAAATAATTTCAAAATACGGCAAATTGGTTAATTTGTGTAAATATGACCGTTTACACGGCCAAAAGTTGCATCTAGTGTATCTAGTCCATTTCAAGCTGACAACGGTATTGCTATGAATAGGCAACAAAAAACGTTAAAAAACAGCTTTAGTTGGCATTTCCCTTTGCCTCAGTATTTTATTTAAACTTTTAAACAAACTCGCTAACTATAAATATGCGTAAATATATACATGAAACGTCATAAAATGCGCCGTTTATTCAAAATAAGAGCATAAACACTCAAAACCTATAAGCCTCACCTGCACGTAATAGTAAAACTAATACCGAGCTATAACGAAATAAATTACTTAAGTTATAAATTTCATAAACTTATAAATTTAACGATTAATTAACGCACAAGATTCAAACAACAATAAAATTCACTAAATTAGTTTTTCTAATCTGAAAATACAAATTTTCTAGTTTGAACAAAAAAGTAAACTTACGTATTATTCTCCCATACCGAGCTAGCGCACTGAATGAGATAGTTTCATTAAGCCAAGTTCTTAGTAATAGGATATTTTATCGTATTACATTGTTTTACTCTTTCTGGATAAAACCAAATTTAGTAAAACGTAGTTCCCCTGGATTACTTCCTTCAACTTGTTGTTTGCCCGCATTTTTTGCGGGCTTTTTTTTGCCTGCAATTTAGCGCGCTACATATTTTATTTATAAACTAATAATTGCCCTACCTAATTTACAATAAGTAATTCGCTTACTAGTTTGAATGGTACGCAGGATAGCCTCGCGAGTCTTAACGCCCTGTGAATTAACAGTTAACTATAAAGCGTATTTGTATTTTGAAATAACATTTGCAACAGTGTGTTGAGGTTTTGGGTATAATAATTTGAAACAAAGGGATACTGAAACAATTACCTGCTGCGCAATAAACCACAGCAAGTAAAGTATATAGGCTAGTCTTTTTTAGGAAGTAAACCAAAGTGATGGTATGCACTGTCAGACACTATGCGCCCACGTGGTGTACGTTGAATAAATCCTTGCTGGATTAAAAATGGCTCTATTACATCTTCTATTGTTTCGCGCTCTTCGCCAATAGCAGCCGCTACATTGTCGAGCCCGACAGGGCCGCCCATAAATTTTTCGATTATGGCGAGTAAATATTTGCGGTCCATATAATCAAAACCACTTTTATCTACGTCAATCATATCAAGGGCTTGCTTAGCTACATCGGCGTTTACTGTACCGTCAGATTTTACTTGAGTGTAATCGCGTACACGGCGTAATAAGCGGTTTGCAATACGTGGTGTGCCGCGTGAGCGCTGGGCAATTTCGGTAGCGCCATCGTCACACATTTCTAAACCAAGATAATGTGCAGAGCGCCCTACTATGTGCGACAAATCTTCTACAGAATAAAACTCTAATCGCTGCACAATTCCAAAACGGTCACGCAGTGGCGATGTAAGCGAGCCTGCTCGTGTGGTTGCACCAATGAGTGTAAATGCAGGTAAGTCTAATTTAATAGAACGCGCAGCTGGGCCTTCACCAATCATTATATCAAGCTGGTAGTCTTCCATTGCGGGATACAGTATCTCTTCAACTTGCGGGCTTAGCCTGTGTATTTCATCGATAAACAGTACGTCGCCCTCTTCTAAATTAGTAAGTAGAGCAGCTAAATCGCCTGCTTTTTCAAGTACAGGGCCTGATGTTGTTTTAATACTTACGTGTAATTCATTGGCTACAATATTTGCAAGCGTGGTTTTACCAAGCCCAGGTGGGCCAAATATTAATAAATGATCGAGCGCTTCACCACGAGTTCGCGCAGCTTCAATAAAAATTTCCATTTGCTGCTTAACATGAGGCTGGCCTCTGTAGTCGGCTAAAAGTTTTGGTCTTATTGCACGATCTATAGAGTCTTCATTTGTTTTTTCAGTCGCATCAATTAAGCGATCCGCTTCAATCATGGGTTACTCACAACATAGATTTTAAAGATTCTCTAATAAGAACCTCAGTAGACATATCGGGTTTACTTATCGATTTTACTGCTTTTTGAGCTTGTGGCAATTTATAACCTAATGCAAGCAGTGCCGATACGGCATCATCCGCTGCATTATTAGCAATTGTCGCATCGCTCATTGGCTCTATTACTGCGCTGTCGCTAAATGGTGTAAATAAATCATTGCCCCAATCTTTTAGTCTGTCTTTCATTTCGAGTACTAAACGCTCGGCTGTTTTTTTACCTACACCGGGTAATTTAACAAGCGATGTTGAGTCTTCGTTATTTACACAACTTACAAATTGTTTTGCCGACATGCCCGATAAAATAGCTAAGCCAAGTTTTGGCCCTACGCCATTTGCTTTTAATAGCTCTCTAAACAAGGCACGTTCAACTTTATTATTAAAACCAAATAATAGTTGAGCATCTTCACGCACTACAAAGTGAGTGTAAACAATCGCATTTTCACCAATTTTTGGTAAATCGTAAAAACAGGTCATTGGCATTTGTACTTCGTAACCGACACCACTTACTTCGAGTAATATTTCTGGTGGCTGTTTTTCGACTAAAATACCATTTAAGCGGCCTATCATAGTTATTTCCTTAGACGTCCTCTAACGGTTTTGCTTGCGCTACCCGCTAGTTTAATTAAATTTTGTTCTGAGTGGGCGTGGCAAATCGCAATAGCGAGTGCATCAGCTGCATCGGCCTGTGGCGTACCGGGTAGTTTTAAAATATTTTTTACCATGTGTTGCACTTGTGTTTTATCTGCGCCACCGTTGCCTACTACTGCTTGCTTAATTTGCCTAGCTGAGTATTCAAATACGGGTAAGTCGGCCATCGCAGCGCCAACTATCGCAGCGCCTCTAGCTTGGCCTAGTTTTAAAGCTGAATCGGGGTTGTGCGCCATAAATACTTTTTCAATGGCAAAGGTTTCTGGCGAAAACTGCTCAATAAGCTGTGTAATGCCTTGGTAGATCATTTTAAGCCTAACCGGAAAAGGATGATCGGCTAACTTAATACAGCCACTGCCTAAGTATGTAAATTTAGAACCTTGATGGGCAACAACACCATATCCGGTCAAACGTGAACCAGGATCGATCCCTAAAATGATGGCCAAACAGCGCTCCATTGTTATTATTTTTAAATTACGCTAATAATGCCAGAGCACTGTATAAATTACCAGTACAAAGAAAAACAAAAATGCCCACGTACTAGGTGGGCATTTACAGAGCATGTTAGTTTAAGCTTACCCTAGGGCACGCACTAATCCTTGGGTGTTTTGTTTAAGTGTTCGGGCAATCATTAAATAACCTAAACCTGCCACAAATACGCCGCCAGCTACCGGCCCTATAATCCATATATGTGGGTGTAACTTACCTGCTAAATCAAACATTTGTTGCTGCACAATCAAAAGCGCTATATCACTAAAAAATGCAGCCACTAAACCAGCTAAACCGCCTAGTAATAAAAACTCATACAGGGTCGCGTTTTTAATTAATCGGCTTTTAGCGCCAAGCGTTCGCAGTATGACAATTTCTTGCATACGCTCACCTAAACTAGCTTGCACTTGTGATATAAGTACAAGCGCGCCACACAGCACAACAATTGCAAGTACAAAGCCAATGGCGAGCGATACTTGCGAAATAGTAGTTTGTATTTGCTTAACAAAGTTATCAATATCAATGGCTGTAATAGTAGGGTAAGTACGTAATAACTGGCTAAAGTCACGTTTTTGATCTGGATTTATACGTACCGACGAAATATACGTCGCGGGAAAATCTGCAAGTACATCAGGGCTTAAAATAATAAAAAAGTTAGGTTTAAGCGTGGCCCAATTTACTTTGCGCACACTGGTGATTTTAGCGTCGAACGACTGCGAACCAATTAAAAATGTAAGCGTATCGCCTATCTCAACATCTAAACGCTCAAGCATCGACTCCTCTACTGAAGCCTCAGCCATCGCATTGTCACCAAACCACGAGCCTTGTGTTACTTCATTTTGGTCAGGCACATCTTTAAGCCATGTAAGGTTTAGCTCGCGGCCAATACCTGCACGTGCTTCTTCGTCTTTTTTCTCGTTGTCTTGCAGCGATACAGAGCGCGCTACCAACTCGCCGTTCACAGCATTTACGCGCCCACGAATAGTTGGATAAAACTCTGATACTTGAATATCTTTTTGTGCTAAATATTCATTAATTGGCTCAAGCTCATTTTGCGTAATATTAACTAAAAACGCATTAGGCGCGTCGCTTGGAAGTTGCGACTGCCAATCAGATATCATGTCGTTTTTAAGTACCACTAAAAACAGCAGTAATTTAATCGCTAACGAAAAACTAATTAACTGTACCGCGTTCACATTTGCACGCTTTTGGATAGATGCAATTGCAAGCGACCAACTGTTACCTGGCTTTAATCCTAGCTTTCGACCACCACCAAATATTAATTTAGATACTAAAAACAGCACACCAATTAGCGCAAGTGTTGATATAAACAAAATAAGCGTTATTTTTATGTTGTTACTAAATAACCACATTAATAAAAACACGGTTAACGCACTCATACCTAAATGCACACGACTTACTGCCAACTTGTCGCCTAAGTTACGGCGCAGAACTCTAAGCGGTGGAATATCAAATAAATCAAATAATGGTTTAATAGAAAACATAACGGCACAAATTACGCCAGTGCTTATAGCCACCAGCCAAGGTTTAAAGCCACCTAAAGGCAGCTCTGTGCCCATACTTTTTGATAAGTAACTTGTTGCTATTTCTTGCAAGCCATAACCAATTAACAGCCCAATACTTACCGCCATTGCACATACAAGCAATAAATGGAGCATGTATATTTTGCGGATCATTGAACGGCTACCGCCTAGCGTTTTCATCATCGCTACTGGGTCGTATTGGCGTTCACAATAACGTTTTGCTGAAACAGCTATAGCCACTGCGGCTAAAATAATACCTAATAAGCCGGCTAGTAATAAAAAGCTCTCTGCGCGGTTTAAGCTGTTTGAAATGGGTGATTGGCGGTCTTTAACGCCATACCATTGTTGGTTTTCTTTCATTTGTGGTTTAAGCCACTCGTAAAAGCTATTTATGTCGGCCTCACTACCTGCATAAAGTTGGCGGTAATAAACACGACTACCCGGCTGCACAACTTCAGTTTTTGCCACATCGTCAATATTAATAAGCACACGGCGGCTACTTGAAAATACATTAAATGGCGCGTCTGGCTCTTCTACAATAACTTTTGAAACATTAAATAGTGCCGCGCCAAGCTCTACTTGTGCGCCTATATCAATATTTAAACTGTAAAATACCGATTCACTTAGCCACACATTACCCGGCGTTGGTCCGCTATTAGCAACTTTAGTTTCACCGGTTAGGGTATCTTTAACTTTTAACTGCCCTTTTAGCGGGTACGCATTAGATGCCGCTTTTACTGAGCTAAACTGCATTTCATCATCGGCAAACAACATAGTGTCGAAGTACACCATTTGCGCCGTTTTTAAATTTTGGCTCTGTGCTTGAGTAATAAAAGCGGTGTCCAGAACATGGTCGCTTGCAAGTACACGGTCTGCTGCAATAAAAGCACTGCTTTTTTGCGCAATACTTTGCCCTATTCGCTCAGTAACCATCGACAGTGTAAGCACGGTTAAAACAGCAAGGGCGATAGCTGCGCTTATAACCGTGAGCTCACCACGGCGAAATTCTCGCGAAAATAACTTAAGCGCTAACTTAACCCACATTAGCAACGTCCTCTACTTGGCTTTTTACCAGTAAACCCGCTTCTATTTGAATAATGTGCTCACATTTTTGTGCAAGCCCTTCATCGTGAGTTACCAAAATAAGCGTAGTGCCGTGTTGCGTGTTTAAATCAAATAATAAGGATTCAATCATTTTACCGTTTTTGCTGTCTAAGTTAGCCGAAGGCTCATCAGCAAATAGTATTTTAGGTGTACCAATAAATGCTCGCGCAATAGCAACACGCTGCTGTTCACCGCCAGAGAGTTGCGACGGGTAATGATCAATTCGATGGCTCAAGCCTACTTTTTCAAGCAAAGCAATTGCTTGCTCTTTCGCATCACTTTCGCCAGCAAGCTCTGCTGGTAGCATAACGTTTTCAAGTGCCGTTAAGCTTTGTACTAACATAAACGATTGAAACACAAATCCAATTTTAGCGGCGCGCAGTGCAGCACGCTCTTCTTCATCTAAATTGTGTAATGGTTCACCATCTAAAAATATTTCACCGCTGCTGGCGGTATCCAGCCCTGCTAATAAACTGAGTAACGTAGATTTACCTGAGCCCGATGTGCCAACAATAGCAACAGACTCGCCATGCTTGACATTAAAGCTGATGTCGCTGAGGATGGGCAGCTCACCTTCAAAGGTAGAGACTACTTTAGACAAACCATTAACCTGAATTATATTTAATTGAGAAAGCGCTGACATATGACTCATTCAATCCTTCGTTTAGTATTCATTTTATTTTTAGTTATCAAACCGCTGAGCGCAGCAGCCGACAACACGATTTTAATACTCGGTGACAGTTTAAGCGCAGCCTACGGACTTCAACAAGAAGAAGGCTGGGTAAAATTGTTACAAGATAAATACGATGACGAACAAGCCGACATTGAACTTATCAACGCCAGTATTAGTGGCGAAACATCTGGTGGAGCCCTACGCCGTTTAGATGCATTGCTTGAGCAATACGAACCCACTCATGTACTTATTGAGCTAGGTGCTAATGACGGTTTACGTGGTTTTCCAGTCAAAAAAATGCAAACTAACTTAACGTCTCTTATTCAAAAAAGCCAAGCAGCTAATGCGATGACCGCCTTAATGGAGATTTACATTCCCCCTAATTACGGCCCGCGTTACAGTAAAATGTTTACTGACACTTTTTCGCGCGTTAGCGAAGAAACAAATGCGCATTTAATGAACTTTTTTATGCTCGATATTGCCAGCCAACCTGAGCTAATGCAAAACGATAGTTTACACCCTAACAAAAAAGCTCAGCCATTAATACGAGATGAGATGTATGACTCGATCAAAAAGTGGCTAAATAAAGACTAGCTAATTAATACACCGCAAGGGCGCCTTTTTAGGCCTCTTGCGTAATAAACACCCAAACAAACAATCGCTTATTGATTTTTAAAAAAATACACGTACTATTGCAAACAACGTCGGTATGTAGCGCAGCTTGGTAGCGCACTGTCATGGGGTGGCAGGGGTCGAGAGTTCGAATCTCTCCATACCGACCATTAATACCAATCCGCAATAATACTTAATCATTTTGCGGGGCTAAACGTGTCGCTACCTGTGTTAAAAAATTCTCATTTAGAACAACTAAATAGCGAATTTTTTGCCTAGCTATCAACACGTTTTTCCATCCTAAAAATAGATCACTTAATTAAGCGAATTGGTATAAACTCCCTCTATATGAATAAGTTAAACTTCTCTACAAAATATAGCCAAAATCCATCTGTTTTGATTCTACAATTTATCCGTAGCACTATCTTATTTATCTAAGCGCACTTAATAAAACTGAGTTTAGCTGGCTAGTTTTGTGGTTTTTGAGGGGGTTATATTTAATTGTTATTAACTTGAAGTGGCCTTTGTGGAATCTATATGAAGGCATTTGATTTCAATTTATTGAAATTAAAATAAAAAAGCGCTCTAAGCGCTTTTTTATTAAAGTACTAGTGCTTGCGCCCTACACCATTACGTACCATATCTTGCCCTGTTTGGAATACATCTTCTGTAATACCGCGCGCTAAAAGTAATTTTTGATTATCGTCAAACACGGCTACAAAACGACTACCATCACTATTGTTTGTTGCCATACCAACGCCCGAAACACCCTTAAGGCCAAGACCGCCGTTTTCTACATTTAATAAAAAGCTTTCTAATTCGGCTAGACTAGAAATTACATCATTTTCTTTATTCATTTTGACACTCTTTTAGTAAGGCTTTTAAATCATTATGGTGGCTATTTTATATAGAAGAGCCAAAAACTTAAACCCTTGGCTCAGGTTAGTCACTAAATCGATTTTATAGCTAACTCTAAATTGCTTAGCGCACAACCAAACTCTTTTGCATTTACGCGATGATACTGCGTGTCACTCGTTGCTGTAAGGCTAATTATAAACTCGTCTTGTTGGGCTACCGCACTTTGCTCTTGGCTTAGGCACATCGCTTGAGTAAGTGAACGCAGTTTTGAATTTGTTAAAATTGAGCCAAAACGCTGCACTGGCAGTGGAGGTATTTTTATAGCGGGTAACGCTTCATCTATTGTGCGTGCGCTTAATGTAAACGTATTATTGGTAATTTCAATTACACTGCTTGTAGGCCAGTACGAATAGCTATAGCTCTTACTCCCAGGTTGGGCTTTACCTTGGTTAGCCAAATGCACTACACCACTTTTGCCTATTACGGTTATTAAGCTACCTTCTGGCGATTTAATAACAACTAAGGCTGTATTTTCATCAATACCAAAACCATGTCGAATCTCTGTTTTAGTATTTTTCACTTCGTTTTTATTTAGCGCTGCTGCAAGCCTAAATGTACGGTTTTGTTCGCTAAATTGAGTATCTAGTACACCAAAGTTAAAACTGCCCAGCCCACCAGCATTAGTGTTATTTTCACTTTTACGAAGTGCCTCAAGGCTTGTCGTATTTGTAAGCATGCCCGTCACTTTACTTTGGATTGCAGCACCGGCTCCTTCACCTACAATTACTGGGCGAGTTTGCAATGCTTGCGTCCACGGGTATGGGTTATTGTTTTGATCAAATAATACCTTGTGAGTTAATGCTGTATTACCGCTATTAAACATCACACCGGTACTATTTTTAATAAGTGATACAAGTGCATTAGTGCCATTTTTACATAAAGCGTATTCGGCCTTTGTGCGATCGGGATAAATCACTTCACGGTTATACACATTCATTAATGTATTTCTAAGCGCAGGTAATTCATCGCACGAGTTACTCGTAATCGCTTTAGCAAGCGCTGGCGTTAGTGCTAACCATTGAGTGTTTATATTTGATTGTGCCAAAAGGCTTTGCGCTACATCTGCCGACTCATAAGGGTCGCGGCTCGAAGCCGTAATAGCAAGCATGGTTGGTTTTGCGTTATTAACTTTTAAACTGCCCGACACAAATTGTAAAATATTATTAGTCGCAACCTCATTATTAAAATCGGTATTTACTTGCTCTTTTACACGCTCACCGTTTTTATTAAGTAGCGGTACTTCTAGCATATCAAATACAAAGTTGTACTCTTGCTGAGTTAGACTTTCTAATTGCTGATTATTTATATCGCGCCACTGCCAGAGTAAATCTGTTTTTGATACGCTATTTGACGATTTACTTTGTATGGCTTTAAGTGTTTTTAATACAGCCGTTTTTGCCTCAACATTATTATTAGGCCAATGCTGCGCGATGTTTTTTATTTGAGAGCTGCTAAGTGTATATAAATTATGTGACTTACCATCAATAACAGGCTCTTTTTGGCAGTTATTAAGCTTGGCGCTAGTACAGGTAGTAAGCTCTGACCCCACTAAAATTAAAGTTTGGCTTTGCTCTTGAGCCACTGCATTTATTGAAAAACCGGCACCGAACAATGCCACTACCATACCCAGTAACTTTGGCTGTTGATCACGTAAAAATGCACATATCATAATGTAAACTCTAATATAAATAATAAAACTAATGTGCTGTAGTTTAACAGCTAGCCACTAGCGCCTAAATATATTTTTATAAATGTTAAATAATTCAAGTCTCTGAAAAACGTTCGGGTTAAGCACTGCATTTAAATACATTGTTTAGTTTGCCCTTCTGTCTTTGTAAATATTATCTAAACAAATTTAAACGGAGCATTTATTGACCAATTTCATTGTTTAAATTACGGTGGTGAATTATTTTATGTAACTGGGGTGAAATATGGACTTTTCTAATGAAGAGATAAATTTTTTTGCTGAGTTATTTAAGCCCAATACAAAGTCACATGCTCACAACAGTCACGTTTTAACGTTACAAAGTTCAGTACCAGCCAATATTGCTCACTTACTTAGTAGCGCTAATTTAACCCTGCTCGCAGAGGTTGCACACTATCAGTTATGGTTTCCGTTGGACTTGAAAATTGATAGCGCCGGTATAATCAAACCGATTTTAACCGCCCCCGAAGTAATAGACACACAAGGCACGCTGCGCAGTTGGCGCTGGAGTGAGCTAAATATTAAAAGCCAAGGGTTTAAAATTGAATCAATATCAAACACGGGGATGTTTTTAAAACCCCTCAGAAAAGGTAACCATTTAAATAAATCGCAGCACATGGAATTTCTTTTACCTAACAAACAAAGTATTTCGATGGAAATAGAACCCGTAAGGCAAAGCACGCAAGGTATAGCCGCTAAAATAACGCAAATTCATAGCGGTCAAGAGCAACTAAGAGCTTACCTATTTGAAGAACATAAGCGTCAACATGCTAAATTATACGAGAATGGCCAATTAGTTGAGCAGCTAATTTAATAGGTGTTTACCCCGCTATACTTGCATTTAGTTGGCTTTATTTAACCCCCTCTCAATGTTAATCTGTACCCTTATTAATAAATCATAAGGATATGACAATGCCAGGTGCTTTTGCGCACATCACTGCTGTTAATATTGCAACGCAAACCAAGTCACTCGCTAAAATGGATATGCCTAAAAAAGCAAAGCTTATTTTAAGCCAACGCCAAGCATACCTTGAACTAGGCTGTGTAGCCCCCGATTATCCTTACTTAGCTGTAGCGCAGCCTAGCCAAAATGCGTGGGCCGACCTAATGCACTATGAGCACACAGGCGATTTACTTAAAGCAATGATTGAATACTGTAAAACACTTGAAGGTGAAGCATTTGAAAAGTGTTTTTCCTGGTTATGCGGTTATATGGCCCATGTTGCTGCAGATATAACAGTGCATCCGGTTGTTGAATTAAAAGTAGGCCCTTACGCGCAAAACCAAACGGCGCACCGTACCTGCGAAATGAATCAAGACGCGTTTATTTGGCAACGTTTAAACTTAGGTGAGTTAGGTTATGCTGACCGCGTGCAACAAAATATTGGATCTTGTACTAACAAAGACGATAATTTTGATACCGATATTGCAAAAATTTGGCGACATGCTTTATTAACGGTTCACCCAAGCTACGCAGCACAACACGCTCCTAACTTTAATTCATGGCATAACGGTTTTCAGCTTGTAGTAAATAATGTTGAAGAAAGCTATCGATTATTTGCCTGTGCACGCCATGTTGCTGCTAATTTAGGCTTGTTTTATCCTCGCCCAAACGAAGTAGACCCCACTTTTATTGAACATCTAAAAACGCCGCACGAGCCTATGCATTACAACGATATTTTTGACTTTGCCGTTAGTAACATTCAGCACTACATAACCATTATTGCCAATGCCGTATTTTTAGATACTGATTACAGTGCAATTAAAAATTGGAACCTAGATACAGGCTACGATGAACACAACACGATGACGGTATGGAGCCAATAAAATGAAACACTTACTTTATATAAGCCTCATAGTATTACTTAGCGGTTGCTACACTCCTAAAAAAAACAATCCAGAAGTGATGGCCGACTTAGCCTCACAATTAAAAGATATTGCTACAGCCGTTGATGGCACACTAAAATTTAGTGAAACATCCTATTCAACAACTGATGAGTTATTAAAAGCCGCTGTTAATAACGATTTAAGCAAACTTGCACCTTTTGGGGAATACACGCTTATTGTAAACGTACAAGATGATAACGCAGTGCTACTTTTATGTGATGCCAATACGGCTTTAATTGAAGATGCAGGCTGTACTGCTCAATCAGATATACAGCATTGGGGAGCAGGAGTTATTCATCAGTGCGAAATAACTATAAACGCCCAACAGCTCTGTAACTAGGTAATAAAATACCTGCTATACATTTAAAGTTGAGCCGTCACCTCTTTGGGGTTAAACACTAAGCCATGGCGGCTAACATGCTCTGCAAAATTTTCGGCTGACATTGGTTTCGCAAAGTAAAAGCCCTGAAATTCTTTACACCCCATTTGCGCCATTATTGCTACTTGCTCTTGGGTTTCTACTCCTTCGGCTACACACTTAATATCAAGCTCTTCACACATAACGTGCACCGCTTTAACTAAACTTTTTTGACGCGTAGAGCTTGTTACTTGGCTGATTAATGAGCGATCTAACTTGAGCTTGTTAATAGGGTAATCGGCAAGGCGTGCAATATTAGAATACCCCACTCCAAAATCATCAACCGAAATAGTAAAACCCCACGATTGCAGTGTTTGCATAAGCTTTAGCGAATGCGCTTGGTTTGCCTCAAGAGAGGTTTCAGTCAGTTCTAACTCTATTTGAGGTGGCTTTACGTTGAAGTCGGCAAGGTATTTAACCAGTTTTGACATAAAATCGGTTTGGCTAAAATCAATTAGAGATATATTTATTGCCACCGGCACACTCGGTAAACCCGCCTTAGTCCAATTGGAAATTTGAGCGCAGACTTTTTGAATAATCAGATCGGTTAACCTACTGACCATTCTGTATTCTTCGGCAATAGGAATAAATACCACTGGCGACACATTACCTAGTATAGGACTGTTCCAACGCGCTAAAGCTTCAAGCCCTATACATTTACCCGTTGCATCTACTTTAGGTTGATAGTGTACCGACAAATCGCCCTGCTGAAGCGCTTCATCTAATAACATCGAAATTTCGTATTTTTCGATAAAAGCTTGTGATTGTTTTTCGTTATAACCACTTAGAGGCATATTACAGTTTGCAACTTTAAGTGCTTCGCACGCATTGCTAAGTACTGTTGTGCTGTTTTTTCCGTGATCAGGATACTTTGCAAAACCAAATAAAAATGATTGCTGACACTTAGTGCCAAACACATTATAAGTTTTATCTAATGTATTTTTTATTTGCATTAATAGCTTATCTTCAAGCTCGTTTTGCGAGTTTGCGCCAATTATAAAAGCAAGCTTTCCTACTCCTATATGGGCACACAACAACGGCCCATCTGCCATCGCCTTTAAACGCTTGTACGCGTTAATAAGTAATGCTTGAGAGTCGGCTTTAGTGAGCTTTAAATTTAAGTATTCACTATTTGCACTTTGGGTAACAACGATAAAAAAACCTTTTTGGTATTTGCTTGTTAATCTGTCGCATTGCAGCTCAAACCATTCTCTATTAGGTAGTTTTGTTTGCGAGTCTCTAAAGCGTAAACGTTTATTTTCTTGTTCCATCATCGATAAATTTTGTTTAATGAGCTGTTCTTGCGTGCAATCGTAAAAGTCGTATACACGGTAGTTTGTACTCATTGTTATTTGTTGGTAGCAGGCTTTAAAATAGCTTTTTTTGTACTTCACAATTTTATTTTGAGCATTAGGGGCGTCAAAAACTAAAGTAGGAAATAAATGAGAAAGGTTAACGCATTCTTCTTTTAATTCTTTTTTTATACCAAACATATCAATAGCGTGTTGATTAAAATCAGTAATGACAAGATTTTCGTCAACAATAATTTTGGCTTTATTTGATTCGGTGAACAGGCTTCGATAAAGCTCATTTTTATCTTTAAGGTGTGTATTAGCGCTTATCATTGTTTTGTTTAAACGCTTAGCAGCCACAATTGTGCGTGCCACAGCAAGGGGAATACAAATGTTAAAAAATAAGAATATTAGCCCTGTAATGTATAAGCTGGCATCGGGAAGTTGCTGAGCAATGCCAGTTAAGCCCGATACATCAACGTTATTGATGATCATATAAAACGGTACAATATTTAATACGCCATAAGCAAGGGCTGTTCTATAACCAAGTAGCATAAGTGCGATTATTGGGCAGGAATACATATACATAGAGCCCACTTTAGCAAGTTCTAGGTCTGTTAAAAATAAGTTCATTGACACGCTAGCAGCTACAATGGCTATTAAAAGTACATGAGCGCTGAAGTGATAAAAACGCTTACTTGCTATAAGCAAACCGCATACGGTCGCAAAAAAACTGCTTGTTAATACAACAATATAAATTAAGTTAAACTCAATAGCGCTTGCGTACGTGTGGCACACCACAGCAAAACATAACACCATTACTAATGATAGAATAATGCGCAGTGCACTTACTCGCCAATTAGCAACCTGATCAGGGGCTGAATAGTGATCGTTTAATAAAAAGAACCTATTGAAAAAATGCATAATAAACAACAGTTAAAGCTCATTCTTCTATTAGACATTGATAACTTGTTAAAATCAATCAAATGAATATAATTTCTATTTACATTGTTCTATAAAATAGACAGGTGTAAACCTGCTCGTTAGCCATTAAACATTCATTTTTCGAGTGTTTTTACAGTTATCCTCTTTAAGCGCGAAACCACTGCACCCTAAAAATTCACCGTGCTTAGATTTACGTTTACGCATTTCGCGACCACACTTTTCACAAATTGGATGCTGCGTTTTACACTCTGTATTCACACATTGTGAATACGTGCTTTTATCAACTGATGGGCTACTACAGCTTTTACACACTCGTAGTTTAGTTTCGCAAATCTGCGTATTAGTACAGCTATAATAATCACCATACTGACCCGTTTTTGGCACAATTAATCCGTCGCTGCACGTATTACACTCTCTTTGCTTTAGTTGCGACTTGTTAAACAACGTGGAGCCGATTTGAATAGGATAATCGTCATTTACTAGTTCTTTTACAAACGCTGAGCATGCATAAGGGTCTGCAATTAAATACGCTTTATGTTTTGCGCGCGTAATACCTACATAAAGCAAACGCCTTTCTTCTGAGTGAGTGAATTCATCTTGCACTGGTAATAACGACTCCACCAGGACGTTATTTTGATTATCGCTAGGAAACCCTAATTTACCTTGTTCAAAACCAATAATAATACAGTAATCGGCTTCAAGCCCCTTAGCGCTATGCAATGTCCAAAAATAAAGAGGGTTTGTATGCTTTTTATCTTTTAAATGCTGCTGCACGCTATTTAACATGTATCGGTATCGACTAAGTATGGCAATGCTCGCTGATGCATCGTTTTTTTGAATAGTGCTTATGCTCTGCTGTACTTTTATTTCTATCGATTTAGTGCCTTGGTATAAATCGTCTAACAAAATAACTTGTGGTGTGGTTACTTGCGTATGTGTGCTGATCTGCTTTTTATATTGCTCAGGGTTTTGCATTACAAAGCGCCCCGCTACATCACTAATACTATTGTTATATCTAAATGTTTTTTGCAACATAGTAAGTGAGTGGCTGCCCACTAATTCATTAAAGCGTGTAGTAAGCGCTAAATTACCACCCGAGAACCGATAAATTGCTTGCCAGTCATCACCTACCGCAGTAAAGCGTATTCCTTTGCCATATTTTAATATGGCATTTAAAAAAACCATACGCGCACTTGATATATCTTGAAACTCATCAACTAAAATGTGGCTCCATGGAATATTAAAATCTCCGCTTACTATCGCCTTTGTTGCTTGAATAATCATGTCGTCAAAATCAATGGCATTTTGCGTGCTTAGTTCATTTATATAAGCGTCATGAATTTGCACTAACAAGTTTGCATATTGTTGATAGTTTTTAATACCACTTTGCTTGATGCGCTGCGCTATTTGCTTATTACTTAGTTGCTCCACTCGAATAGCTTGTAAGCATTTTATGTACTTATCAATGCCTTGCTGTAACTGTCCTGAGTTATTTAAAGTATGAAATATTTCGTCGTTACTTAAAGGTGTTAATTCAACATTATGCTGCTTTAATTGTTTAGCGAGAGTTTGCTCTAGCTTTCCTTCTACCCAGTTGTAATGAAAGGTTTCGAGTAAAGTGGTGCCATTTTGTTTATGTAACTTACGCTTAAATGCAATTTGCTCGTTATAGTGTTTTTTATCTATATCGGCACGAGTATTCCCTTGCCTATCAATGCCAAAGTGCTCTAAGTAAATATCGTATTGAGGTATATAAAAGTCTGGTTGGTATTGCCCACTTAGCTCTGCGCCTTGATTAAAGTGATAATTCACCTCATAACTGTGCGCCACGCAATTCAAATGTAGCCAGTTTGAAATAAGCACTTCCTGATAACTTTTTACTTTATGACCCGCAAGGCTACGGTATTCGTTATCGCGTACGTACCGCTCGTACTGTGCATTATCTTTAAAGCTAAATATATCAATCGGCTCATGGAGTAAATCTACAAATGCTTTTAAAAACTGTGGCTCGGTTTGTATTTTTTTACTTACCCACCCAGTTAACCAACTATTTAATTGAACTGGGTCGGTTGCAAATTTTGACAATTCGATTGGCTTTTTAGCACTTTGTAATAATTTAAGCCCAAGCGCATGAAACGTTAAAATAGTGGGTGCTTTGGTATGCAATTTTGCATACGTGGCGCGTTTAATAAAGCGCTCTTTAAGCTCATTTGCTGCTGTTTTATTATAGGCCAGCACCAAAATTTGCTCAGGCTTGGCAATATCACACGCTATTAGATCTAACGATTTTGCGACCATCACAGATGTTTTACCTGTGCCTGCTGCCGCTAATACTAGGTTTTTATCGTTATCGCGTATAACCGCTAAGCGCTGCTCTGTTGTTAATGGATTTGACTCTACTTGATTAAAAAAGTCATTTTTAAGAGTTAGCTGTTTTTTTTCATATTTATGGCGCAGCTGTGCGATTGCATCGTGAGTATTGGGTGTGGAGCTCAGTATATTTAAAAATTTAATACTGCTTGGCGATAAGTGTTGTTGCCATGTATTTGTACTTTGAGCGTATTGTTTAGCAAGTAAAAATACTTCGTTATTAAGTATTTTCATGGAACTATCACGTAAAAACTCATCTAAAGCATAACGCTTTAGCAAAGCCTTGGCGTTATTTACTTTTTGCTCAAGCATGGCTGAAAATTGCGTATTAAGGGCGGTATTTAAAGACTTAGCTTGTGCTTTGTTTAAAAAGCTAATTGATGTATTGCTACTATCGCACAAATTAATTTTGGCGCTAAATAAACGATTTTTAAGTATTGAGTAATTATCAAAGTCTTTAATTAAAAATGTCCGTGCGGGAGCACTTCTAAAATGCACAACAAGGCGCTCTTGTTCAATAGTTACGTGTTTAATACGGGTAAAAAAACGGCCTAGCCAACTTGGAGTAGCAATATACTGCGCCATAATACTCAATATGAAGATATGCTTTGGCTTGATTGTAACATACTCTTTTATATTACATTTAACGCTAAATAGTAGCCATTTATCAAGCAACCTCTTAGCAGGCTGACTTTTAAAACTTAATGTTATCATTTTACTCACAACCATTAACAATTTTAAACATTTACAGATAGTGTGTTGTGTAACAATGCACAAATACACTTAATATATTTACCAGGTATATCCGCAATTAAACAATTACTTATAGCTAATTCAGTGGTTAAAAGGAGCTAACATGCTTAAAAAGTGCATTACCACAACTGCTTTAATTTTATTATTATGCGCCTGTACAACAGAAACAGAGTCGAATTTAGTAAAAACAAAAGGAATTTGGGCAGGCTTTGAACTGATTTCTGACGGTAACCGCACGCGTGTTAACGCAGAGCTAAATGCGGGAGATGCTAATGGCTCAAACATTATTTTAAGCGATAGCGACTCATTGCAAGCTGTTGTTAATAACACTGCTATTGTACTTACAAAAGATACCGACTTTTTAGACGTTGATTACCAAGCGTATATAAATGCTACTGATGATAACCAACAGTTTGATATAAAATTTAAACGAGACGATGGCATAAATACGAATTCAGGTGTGGAACTACCTTTAAATTTTATTATTTTAACCCCGAGTAACAACCAAACTTTTAGTATTAATAGTCCCCTTACAGTTCAGTTAGATGGCACTGATCCCAATAGTACTAGTCAAGTAGGACTTAGCAGTAGCTGCACTAACAATAATAATGAAACACTTTTACAATCAATGCTTTTTGCGCTTGGCACTTCGCGCCTTGAAATAGATTTGCAAAGCTTAGATATGTTTAGCAGCTCGCAAGTAGATCAAAGTAAAACGTGTAGTTTAACCGTTAGTGTAAGGCGTGAACGAGTAGGTAGTATTTCGGGTGAGTTCGCAAACCAAAGTTATATTAAAGCCCAGCAATCACGCGCTATTAAAAATATGACTTTAACGTTTTAATTTGCACGCTAATTTACTCAGCGTTAAGCTACGCCTTTATTAAGTAATTTTACCAATTGTAATTGCCCTCCTTATTTATAGGAGAACAAATAACAGTTGATATAAAGGTTTATTATGACTAACAGCACATACCCTATTGGCACACCAGGCAAAAAATGGAATAACAACGATAAAGCCCAGTGGTTAGCACGCCAAAACATTAAACGCAGTTACCAAAACGAAGTCGTAACGCTAATTAATGACCTTAAAAGCACCTTAGATATAGAGCAATACGGCGAGCTTAATTACGCCGCTGGTACTTACCCATTATATATATTAAAAACGCCTAACTTTAATGCCAATAAACCAACTGTTTTAATCACAGGTGGTGTACATGGCTACGAAACCAGTGGCGTACATGGCGCACTTAGATTTGCTAAAACATCCGCTATGCAACACTCAGAGCAGTTTAATATTGTTGTTGCGCCCTGCATTAGCCCTTGGGGATATGAAACTATAAACCGCTGGAACCCTGATGCTATTGATCCTAACCGCTCATTTTACGAAGGCAGCCCAGCACAAGAGTCAGCAGCTATTATGGCGTTTGTAAAATCACTCAATGTAGACTTAGTTGCTCATATTGATTTACACGAAACAACCGACAGCGATAACAGTGAATTTAGACCCGCACTTGCTGCCCGTGAAGGCACAACAAACACTAATTGGAACATACCTGATGGGTTTTATTTAGTGGCCGATACCAATAAGCCTGAGCCTGAATTTCAAAAAGTAATTATCGAAGATGTAGCAAAGGTCACGCACATTGCACCGAGTGATGAAAATAACCAGTTAATAGGCGTCCCTCAAGAGCAATTTGGCGTTATTAATTACGCAGCACGCGATTTAGGTTTGTGTATGGGCTTTACAGATGCACCCTATGTAACCACAACAGAGGTATACCCTGATAGTCCAACAGCCACAGATGAAGAATGTATTTTGGCGCAAGTAGCGGTTATTAAAAGCGCCCTTAACTATATTAAAGCACTTTAATAAGTTTGCAGCCGCTTGTACCCTCTTGGCTGCTAAACTAAATTTAGATAAAAAGCTAATTTAGGAGGTATTAATGGAATACAAAAATAAAAACGGACACGTTAATTTATCGCTTGAAAATAATATAGTTATTGCACAATTTAGCGGAAACCTAGAACTTGAGCTTTTAAGTAATTTTAAAACAGCGCTTTTTGAAACCATTCAATCATTTAAAGGCGAGAAATGGGGTTATATAAGTGACTCATCAAACGTTGTAGCAGCAACCCCACAGGCCGAGCAAGAAATGGTAGCCATAAGCCACAGCATGCAGCAGAATAACTGTTTAATTAGCGCGTTTGTGCTTACATCACCTATTGCTATAAGCCAAATGCAACGAATAATGCAAAACGCCAAAAGAGACGTTTCTTTCAAAGATTGTCTTTTTGATAATCTAGAATCGGCAAAGTATTTTATTTTAAATGAATTAAACAATGACTTGAGCTAGGTAAAGCTCAAGTCATTGTTTATATAGAGCTTATTACTGGACTAATTTTTATAAAATTGGCTGTCTTTGGTTATAGTAATGCTGGCATCTTCTTGCGCTGTTACTACAAATTGTAACTTACTCACTTTGTGCGCAATATTGTAACCATCGGCTGTTACAGTAACGGGGACTCTTTTCATTGCACCTGGCTGTATAAGTGTAGAACTTGGACTTGAGAGTGTTGCTTCTGGCAAGCCCTCTATGGCAATACTGTAATGCAGTGCTTGCTGCGTTTTATTAATAATAGTAAGTGTATAAGGGTTTTCTACCAGGCCCTCGTAGTTCACTCTATAAAGCGCATTTCTATCGCGTAGTACTGAGGCTTCTATTGGTGTGCGTTGCAGCATCCATGCAAACATAGAAATGATTAACAAAGCCGTTAATGCGCCGTATCCTATTAGTTTTAATCTAAATGGATTGGTTTTTTTGCCTTCCATTTGTTTTTCGCTGGCGTATTTAATTAAGCCTTTTTGATAACCAAATTTCTCCATGGTATCGTCGCAAGCATCAATACATAAGCCACAGTTTATACATTCATATTGTAAGCCATTTCGAATGTCTATACCTGCCGGGCAAACCTCTACACATAAGTTACAGTCTACACAGTCACCTAAGTTAAGCTCTTTTGGATCGGCTTTGCGTTTACGCGGTCCACGACTTTCACCGCGCTTGCTATCATAGGTTACAAGCAACGTATCTTTATCAAACATAACAGCCTGAAAACGAGAATACGGGCAAGCAATCGTGCACATTTTTTCGCGTAAAAACCCTGCATTACCGTAAGTACAAAAAGCGAATAAAAACACCCAAAAGCTCGTAATACCTGACCATTCAAATGTAAGCATTTCCATATACAAACTTTTTGCTGGAATAAAATACGCCATAAACGAGGTGGCGGTTAAAACTGAAATAATAATCCACGCACTGTGCTTAGTTATTTTTTTGCGCCAAGTACTTAGCGTCCACTGAGATTTATCTAATTTAATTCGCTGATTTCGCGTGCCTTCTATGCGCTGCTCTACCCACGAAAACATGAGCATCCATATTGTTTGCGGGCACGTGTATCCACACCAAACCCGACCAAGCCAGTTGGTTACAAAAAATAACGCAAAAGCCCCCACCATGAATAGCAAGGCTAAAATCATAAAATCTTGAGGAAGGAGTGTTAAACCAAAAATAGTAAAGGTTTGCGTTGCCACATCAAGCAGCACAGCTTGTTGACCGTTATATTGGATCCACGGTATTGCAATAAAAGTTAGCATTAACAGCCAACCTAAATTACGGCGTATGCGCTGAAAAAATCCTTTTTGCTCGCGGATATAAATTGGCCCTTCGGTGTTATAGGGCTTAATGATCATGTCTTCTTCTTTAATATCAAACTTCATAGTACTTGCTTCACAATGACGGGTATTACGCAAGCACTTGCAACTTTCAGACCAAGCTGAAAATTTATTTACATTATTGATATTAAACGGTTTATTTCAAAGCAATAAAATAAAATTCGCGATATTAAACGCACTTCGCGATATATCACGAATCTTTAGCAATCCCTAACTTTCGCATTTTTGAGCGTAGTGTACTCTCAGGTAAGCCCAATTTAACTGCCGCTCCTTTATCACCTGATATTTGCCAGTGCGATAACACAAGAACAGAGGTTATATGCTGCTTTTGCGCTTCATCGAGCGTAAGTGAAGGATTAATAACTACTTCACCACCCGCTTGCAAAGGCTGACTTAGCTGAAGTACCGCTTGATTAGATAAAATAGCTTCGCGTTCAAGTACATTTTGCAGCTCTCTAATATTGCCTGGCCAATCGTAAGCCTGCAGCTGCGTAATTGCTTTTTTACTTAGCCCTTTTAAATTTTTCCCGAGCCGTTTATTTAGCTGCGCAATCAAATTAGCGCATAAATAAGGAATATCTTCTTTTCGATCTTTAAGGGCAGGTACTTTTATAGGAAATACATTGAGCCGATAATACAAATCAATTCTAAACGTGCCTTTTTGTACCATTTCCCACAGGTCGCGATTAGTCGCTGCAATTACTCTAATGTTTACTTTTAGCGTGTTGCTGCCACCCACACGCTCAAACTCTTGTTCTTGCAGGACTCTCAGTAATTTACTTTGCGCCTCAAGTGGAAGCTCTGCTATTTCATCTAAAAACAAGGTGCCTTTATCAGCAAGTTCAAAGCGCCCTTTACGGCGGTCATTGGCACCTGTAAACGCGCCCTTTTCATGGCCAAACAATTCCGACTCTAGCAAGCTCGGTGTAAATGCAGCGCAATTTACTTTTATAAAGGCTTGTTCACTACGTTTGCTTAGCCTATACAAGTTACGGGCTACCAACTCTTTACCCGTGCCATTTTCGCCAAGTATAAGCACTGTGCTGTCGGTTTCACTCACCAGTTTTATTTGATCTAACATGGTTTGAAATATATGGCTTTGTCCAACTAGCCCTGAGTCTTGCCAATCTTCGTTAAGTTCTGCAATTAAGTAGTTATTTTCATCTTTTAGCTGCTCACTTAAATGCTTTACTTGCTCAAGTGCCTCTTGCAGTGCATTTTGTGTTTGCTGTTGCAGTGATATATCGCGAAATACCGCTACAGCACCAATTAACTTATCATTTTGATAAACCGGTGTTGAAGTGTATTGAACTGCAAATGAGCTACCGTCTTTACGCCAAAAAACTTCATTTTTAACTTCACGACGTTTTCCATCAAACATGGTGCAGTAAATTTGGCATTCATCAGCGGGATAAGGTGTGCCATCAGCATGAGTATGGTGATGATATTGGTGTATTTTTTTACCTAATAGTTCCTCAGCGCACCAACCTGTCATGCGCTCAGCGGCAGGATTAACAAACACCGCATTACCCGATAGGTCAAAACCGTATATGCCCTCACCTACTGCGTTTAGCAATAATTTAGGATCGTTTAAAAATTGTTTTATCATAAATACACCTCGCGAAATATCGCGAGCATTATGGCAATTTTATACACTAATTGCACTCATTACTTAAAGTGCACTTACGCGTAAGTTAAAAAGCTATAAATAGTGCTTAAATAACGTTTTTACATCTATTTTTACACCTAGCCTTGCGGCTATTAAATAAAGTCCTGCAAGTTTTCGGTGAATAAATAACGCATCAACGGGCGGTGTATGCCATTGTTGAGATTGCGCACTAAGGGCAAGCCCTGCATTTTTAATTTTGAGCGCGAGTTCACTATTTTTAAAATCAAATTCCCCTTTTACTCTTAGCGGCTCGCACGCCATTAAAAATAAATCAATGACGTTGTTTTTATACTCATCAACTAAGTCATTTTTAAAATAACCTATGTGTGATGCCGCTTTAAGTACACCTTCTCGGTTGTTTTCGCTACCCGCTTTAAATAAGGCTAAGTACGCTAAGCTAAGCTCGGTTGATATTTCTCGCGTTGCACCAAAATCAAATAAAACAATTTTTTGTGTATCAAGCTGATAATGAAAGTTGGCAAAGTTAGGGTCGGTTTGAATTAATTTAAATTCAAACATTTCTTTAAAAAACAAATCAATCAGTTGCTCTGCAACAAAGCTTTTTTGACTATCTGGTAGCTCTGTAATGCTCTCAATAGGTTCTGCTTTTATATACTCCATAGTTAGCACTTGTTGTGTGCTGTGCTCTGGATATACGTTGGGTACTTTAAAGTGGGGATTAGTTGCTAATGCATTTTTATAACGTATTAAATACTGAGCCTCCCGCTTATAATCAGCCTCAGCTAATAACTGTGCCTTAGCCTCATTAATAAGTGGTTTAATATTAAGATCTTTTGGCAATAATCGAGAAATCGTTAATAACGAAATAACGTTATCGACATCACTTACTACACTTTTAGCAATACCAGGGTATTGAATTTTAACAGCAAGCTGCTCGCCATTTTCTTTATAAGCTAAATGAACTTGCCCTATAGAAGCCGCTGCAAAAGGTCTTAACTCAATATGAGAAAAACGCGCTAGCCACTCATCCCCCCATTGCTCTTTTAACACTTCAACAAGCTGCTTATGAGGCATTGGGTTCGCGTCTGAGCGAAGTAAAGCAAGTAACTGAGCTAATTCAGGACTAAGTAGATCACCGGCATCCATTGAGAGCAATTGCCCCAGTTTCATTGCTGCACCACGTAAATGTGATAGCTGTGTGGCTAGTTTTTCAATGTTTTTAGGTTGTAGTAGTAAGCTTTTATTATCCCAACCTTTACCAGTTAGCGCGCTCTTAGCACCATCAACTAACATGTTGGTAGCAACACCTGTGGCAAGTGAGCCTAATTTTGCAAAACGGGAAAGCCGAGAAGTGGGAACAGTACGAGGAGCCGCCATAATATTAAAACCTAATTAGCCTGAAAGTCAGGCTAATCAATACGTATATTGTAAGTAGGTAGATCTACTTATAGACGAGGTACTAGCTTAATTGCGCCTTCAACCACTTTCATATCAAGTGGAAGTTTACTAAGTAGCATCATTTTAGGGTCATCCATGTTTAATGTATAAACTGGGTTAACCGCTAAAAAAGCATTAATAACATCCATTGCTTGGCTATCAAGCGCACCTAAATTACCTTTAAAACCGCCGGCATCTACACTCGAATCAAGTAATTTAATATTACGTAAAAACACTGCTTTTTTCTCACTGTCGTAAAATGGGCTACCTTCAATTTGCAGCTTTAAACGCACAGGATATTTAAGAGCGAATGCATTAATTTCAGCGCTCGAATCGGCACCAAGCACAACAACATCGCGGTTATCAGGTCCAATGTTGACACTTAAGTCGTTTACATCAAACTGAACTGGTAAACCCATTAAGCTTACTTTTTCACTTAACTTTGGTAATTGCTTACCCAGTACAGATTCAACCTCTGAGTTAGTAAATGAATATACTGATATGCCTTGCGTGGTATTACAGGCAGTTAAAAATAACGCTGCAATAATAACTAAAATTCTCATGAGAACCCTTTTGTTTATGAATTAGTGATACATAAAAAAGCCGCTATTAAAGCGGCTTAGTAAAATAGTAACCAGCACATATTGTGCTGGTTTTATTAAGCTGCAAGTGTCGCTTTAAGTCGCGTTAGTGTGTCAGGTTCAACTGAACCGTCACTGAGCGCTAATAACTGTTTTAAATAATAGTTTAAATCAGCATGATCGCCACGATGTTTGTCATCTAGCATGGCTACTTGTTCTGCCATTCTAAGTGACTTATCGGTTGAACTTACGTTCGCTAGTATTTCCATGCGAGTAATAAGTTGCTCTTTACTTAATGTTGTTTTAAGCGGTGCTTGATACTGACTTGGTAACGCTTCATTGTTTTCAAGTGCAGTAATTAATGCATCTAAATTAGCTTGCTCAGATTTACTTGTAAGCAATGCAAGTTTATCTTCAATAGCAGCTAGTAGCTTAGTAACCTTTGGCGCTAACGATCTAAATTGCGTGTACCCTTTCACTTTTGTTTCTAGGTCGTGCAACTGCGCTCTTTGATTAACATCACTAAGTGCTGCTTCAAGCTCAGCAAGTTCTGCAATTGCTTGTTTATCTGACTCGTTTTGCTCGAGCTTTTGCTGCTCAAACTCACTACTACGCTTAGTAAATGTTTCATCGTTATACTGACGAAACTTTTGCCATAACGCATTTTCAGCTTTTAAACCAGCAAAGCCAATGGTTTGCCATTGCTGCTGCATTTGCTTCAACTCTTGGCAAGCAGCGGCTAAATCATCGCTTAGTGATAATTGCTGCGCTTTTTCTACTAGTTCATTTTTAAGTGCTGCATTACTTTTATGAAATGCGTTTAATAAAGCCAGTACTTGTTGTTGCTCATTTTTATAACGATCGTTTAGTGTACGGTATGTTTTAGGGTCAACTTTACCCACACTGCGCCACGCTTTATTTAAACGATTGTATTGGCTTTCATATTGTTTCCAATCAAAGTCATCCTCAGCAGTTGGCTGTAAATGGAGCGCATGCATGTCGTTAATAATACTTTCACGTTGTGCTTTTGATGCTTCGCGTTGCACTTCTTGCTCTGCGAAGTAACTACGGCAAGGCGCAAATAACAGCTCGATCTGTTCATCAAACTGCACGCCTTGTTGCTTTTCTTCATCTGTATCTAAACGACCTAACTCATTCCAACGTTTACGTAGCGCTTTTACTTGCTCTGCGCGTTGTTGTGGGTCTGTACACTCTTCGCTTACTAATGCACTTACTTCTTCTAATAAAGCTTTACGCTTTGGTGCTGCAGCGTATTTTTGCCAATCTTTCGCATCTGCAAGTTGCGCTTCAAGGTCTGCTTTTATGTTCACAAGTGGCTGCTGATATTGCTCAGTAAGTGTATTAAATAACTCTTCAAAGCCTTTAAACACGCCAAAAGCAACATTAAAACGACCTTCTTCAATTAGGCGCTTAACATCACGAGCTTTGCGCTTTGCTTGGCTTTGGTTTTTTTCAAGTGGCTTAACTAGCTCATTCATTGGTGCTAAAAATTGCTTTTTATGCCCATTTAACTGTGTTTTAAAGGTACTTTGCAGTGCGCCATCTAAAATATTCAAATGATTACGCGCTGCTTTAAAGCCATTATTAAATTCAGTTAGAGTTGCATCGTATTGTGCTAAATCCTCTGCTGGCTTAATTTCGCATAATGCTGCAAAAGCGAGTTTGTACTCTTTAATAGCCGTTGTTAGCTCGGGTAACTTAGCAACTTGAGTAAATAGTTTTTCTAACTTGCTTACAGCGAGTTTTGATTGTGCATTATTAGCAAGTTCTGTTTCGCTAATAGCTTGCTTAGCTTGCGCTACTTTTGCATCAAGCCAATCTTGTTGAATTTGCTCTGGAGTTTCAAGACCAAGCTGTAAGGCATTTTCAATTTCTTCACCTAAAGCTTCAAGTGTTGCAAGTGCTAATAATTGACGCTGTTGTTGCGCTAATTGCTGCTGCTCTTTGTCATGTACCGCTTTTAGCTGTTCAATGTGTGCATCTAACTTAGTGGTAATCGAAGTGTATTTTTCATCAAGAAGCTTTACACGTTCATCACTTAACCATTTAAGCTCAAGTGCTTGCCACTGGGCCATTAATTCGCCGGCTTGTGAATTTACAACACCAAAATCTGTTTTTTCACGTAAAGCATTTAACTTAGCTAAAATAACACGTGTTGCACTTTCAACCTGAAGTGGCATTTCAATTGCTAAACGCTCATTTTCAATATGCGTTTCAAGTGCTGCTTTTGCATCACCTTTTGCATGTTTTACTAATGGCTTAATTAATTGATGGGTAATAACAAGTTCAACTAACTGAGTTTGTAGCTCTTCGCTACCTTCTTTAAATGCTTTTTCTACTAATTTTGGATTTGCTAAACGTTTTAATAATTTAACGCGTACTTGCAGTTCTTTTTCTGCAAATGCTAACTTTTCGAGTGTTTTAACAGGTGCAAAACGCTCTATGTATTCACTTTTGATTTGCGCTGTTAGTGTACTTTCGCTATTTAAAACAGCATTAGATATTTGCAGCTCTGCTATATCTTTTAATGCTTGATCTTGTTTATACGCTTTCCACCATAGCGGCAAATTGTTTACCTTTTGCAGCGCTTTACGGCGAATTTCAGCTGAGCTATCTTCAAGTGCTAACGTGTTTAATATGGTTGCATCACGTTCAATGTCTAATTTTTCGATAGCATCAAGACGTACTTGTTGCTTTGGGTGTTTCCACTTAGGTGTAAAAAGGTGCTTAAAGATCATGTTCACTAAACCTAGCTATTTCGTTGTCTGATTTGAATTCTTTTTGTAGTTGAGCTTTTGTCTTTTGGATCATTTCACCATTAGCACCAATCGTAAATTGCTCGTTTGATTGAGCCACCTTTGCTTGATACAACATAACCAACTGCACTGTTTGTTGCTTTTGTTCATCTGATAAAACGGTACCGTCTGGCCACTTGCCAGTAGAAGCACCGTATTGTAAGCGTTCGAATAATTCGGGAGTAATATTTTGTACAAGATTGTCGATGTTCATGTCATTTTTTCTTTTTTAGAGTCACTAAAATAATACGATTTATAAGGTACCAGATACAGCCTATGCCTA
This sequence comes from Pseudoalteromonas sp. SR41-1, assembly GCF_014164015.1. Lineage (NCBI taxonomy): Bacteria > Pseudomonadati > Pseudomonadota > Gammaproteobacteria > Alteromonadales > Pseudoalteromonadaceae > Pseudoalteromonas > Pseudoalteromonas sp. SR41-1. Next base: position 12,538 of record NZ_JACJEK010000027.1, on the reverse strand, counting down.
TTGCGGCAGTGTAAGCATACCACTGAAGTGTTTCTTCTTGCGGTTGTAAAAAGTACAAGCAGAAAAAACCACCTAAAAATAAGATAAGCGCCAAAAAGGAGTGATTTATAAACATCTGCTTTTTTTTAATTCGCTGTTCACGCTGAAGTTGTAAAACTTGCTCGTCGTTTAGCTCTGCAATGTTGCTTTCGCAATGCGGACATTGCTTATGTTTATCTGAAATTGATTTTGCACATTTTGGGCAACGAATAATCGCCATACTTCTCTCCATACTACGCATAAAAAAAGCGCCTTTCGGCGCCTTTATTGTACTTGTTTTATTTCTCGTTGTCTTTTTTGAATTCAAACCAACAACTGATTTAGGGGCTATAATTTTCTAAGTTGCCCACTAAGTTTAATTACTCAGCGTCTTTTGACTGTTTCTCTAGACGCTTTTCCCAAAACGAGGCGTTTTTAATCCCTAATTTAACTGGGTCAAATGTGATTTTTCCGCCTTTTTTCTTCTGATCCTCATAATCGCTCAAACATAACAAAGCTGGCTTAGCTACAAAGAAAATAGCTAAAATACCCAATATGTTAATCCAAGCCATTAAGCCAACGCCAATATCTCCAATAGTCCAAATATAACCTGAATTATTAACCATACCGTATGCAACCATGAACATGATCACAAATTTCACAAGGACAAGCGGGATATTGCCTTTAAAGTAACGATTTAAGTAAGCAATATTTGTCTCTGCAATGAAGTAATAAGCAAGTATTGTGGTAAAGGCAAAGAAGAATAATGCAATACCGACAAATGCTTGTCCAAAGCTGCCAAATACACTAAATAAAGCCATTTGAGTAAAGGCTGCTGAGCCTACTTCAGTGGCTGCATCGACATTTTGTACAATAAACTGTCCTGCTGGTAAATCACCCACAACATTATATTGCTGCGTTATTAAAATCATTAATGCTGTTGCAGTACACACAAAAATGGTATCAACATAAACCGAAAAAGCTTGTACTAAACCCTGTTGAGCTGGGTGATCAACCTCTGCAGCGGCTGCAGCATGAGGCCCACTACCTTGGCCAGCTTCATTAGAATATATACCACGCTTTACGCCCCAACCAATAGCGGCACCAAAACCAGCCTGTGCAGTAAATGCATCACTAATAATTAAATAGAATATATCAGCTACTTTATCTAAATTTAAAAATACCACGATTAATGCCAGTACTATGTAACCCAGTGCCATAAATGGCACTACTACTTGCGTAAAGTTTGCAATACGCTTTATACCGCCAAAAATAATAAACGCTAAAACAATAAGGATGATTGCTAAAGCGACTAACTTAAAGCTACCTACGTCACCAAAGCTAGTAGTAACCATGTTGCCACTGCCAAACACTTGGGTAAACGCATTACCTACTGCATTTGCTTGTACACCAGGTAGAAAAACACCACAGGCAATAATCGCCGAAACAGCAAATAAAACAGCTAGCCACTTTTGCCCTAAACAACGGTCAAAATAGTACGCTGGGCCACCACGATATTGCCCGTCTTCTTCTGTTTTATAAATTTGGCCTAAAGTAGACTCTGCGTATGCAGTGCTTGCACCTAAAAATGCAACAACCCACATCCAAAAAATTGCGCCTGGCCCACCAAAGCCGATAGCGGCAGCAACGCCAGCGATATTACCAACGCCTACTCGTCCAGACAACGATACTGCAAGGGCTTGAAAAGATGAGATACCTTTATCAGACGTGTTAGGACTAAATAATAACTTACACATTTCTTTAAAATGTCTAACTTGAGCAAATCGAGTTAATACTGAATAAAACAAGCCTGCGCCTAGGCATAAATAGATGAGTGCATTACTCCAAACAACATCATTAACAGCACTTACAAAAGCTTCCATGGATATCCTCTATAGTTATATTTATTATTTTTAATTACGAGACTCTGCTTTAGCTACTACGCTACATAAGCTTTACGAAATAAGGTTTTACCTCTCCCGTCCCGACTCATGATTTAATTAATCTTAACTTAAGTAACCTAACTTTGTTAACACTTAATTTTCAAAATATATAATTACACACTTGGCGAAAGGCATTACATCTGTAGTATTTAAATGAAAGTAGATTGATTTGTACCGATACGGTGATGATACGCAGCGAAGAAGCGTTGAAAACGTTTTAAGAATAAAGCTGCTATATGATTATTATTTTTTATACAAAGGGTTTTATTAAAAGCAAAAAGGGTATCAAAACTATTGATACCCTTTTAGATAAACGTTTTATCTTAAATCATCAACAACATTAACAATAGCCGCTAATGTATCTTGACCAAATTGATACGAACGACGATCTGACCAGCCGTAATCTGGATCAGGTAAATCGTTGTTGTCTTTAAATGGCATTTCAATTGTGTACGTTAATGCTTTGAATTCTTCAGCCGTAGCTGATGAACCTACCGTTAGGTTAGCTTGACCTGGCTCATCTTTTGGATAGCCATGCTCATCTTGAAACTCAGGTGTAATAGTTAAAAGCGCAGCTTTAAAGCTATCTTCTAAACCTTTTAAGCGTTCATCGTAACTTGGAATACCTTCACTGCCTGCCACAAAGTTATATGGGATAGCTTCATCGCCGTGTATGTCTAAGTGCATATCTAAGCCAGCTTCGCGCATTTTATTAAGCACTAAGTAAACCTCAGGGCTATTTTCCATGCTTGGTGTTTGCCATTCACGGTTTAAGTTAACACCTTTAGCGTTAGTACGAAGATGTCCGCGTGCGCTACCGTCTGGATTCATATTAGGCACAACGTAAAAAACTGCTTTTGATAGAAGCGCAGCTGCATGTGGGTCTTCGTCATCAAGAAGTTTGTGCAGTAGACCTTCAACATACCATTGCGCCATTGTTTCACCTGGGTGTTGACGTGCTGTGATCCAAATGGTTTTCTTGTCTTCACTTGGCTCACCAATTTTAAGCACACTCATATCGCGGCCATCGAGTGTTTCACCAAGCGTTATTAATTGGCAAGCGCCTTGGCTTTGTGCCCAAGATAATAAATCTAAATGGCGGTCGTAACTGTATGGCGCAAAGTAAGCAAAATATACGCTGCCGCACTCTGGTTCAATTTCAAAGCTTAATGTGCCATTTTCATAGCTTGATGGTACACGAAACCATGTTTGGCGGTCATATGATGCAACGGCTTGGTACCCTTCCCAACCATCTGGGTAAGCTGATTTATCAAGCTCATTAATATTTAACTTATGCAATTGGTAAGGTGTTGTTTCAAGACGAAAGTGAAACCACTGATAAAATTCAGACTGGTGATCTTTATTAATTTCTAATTGAATATTTAAAGGATCGGTGGCTTCAATAACTTTGATATTACCACTGTCGAAATTGCTGCTGATTTTCATGAAAAAACCTTTAGGTTGAATAAGTTTATCTGCTTATTAATTCACAGAACTGACATTATTTTATAAATAGTAAAACGAATGTGCATCTTCTTAATTAAAGCCTATCACAAGGCATACGCTTTAAAAATAATACACGACCAAAAAAGCCAGCAACATGCTGGCTTTTAAGTCACTGCAAATAAATTAGCGAGGTAAGCTTGGGAATGACACTTCGGCCATATCGCGCATACAACGAACTACTTGGCAGCTGTAACCAAACTCATTGTCGTACCATACATATAAAACGATACGGTTATCTTCAACAATCGTTGCTTGTGAATCAACAACACCTGCGTAACGGCTACCTACTAAATCGGTAGATACAATTTCCGTTGATGCGGTGTAATCAATTTGGTCACGTAAGTCTGAATGAAGTGCTGTGTCGCGTAAAAATGCGTTTAGCTCTTCAACTGATGTGCTTGTTGCTAAGTTAAGATTTAAAATAGCTAGCGACACATTAGGTGTAGGTACGCGGATTGCGTTACCTGTTAATTTGCCTTCAAGCTCTGGTAATGCTTTTGAAACCGCTTTTGCAGCCCCTGTTTCAGTAATTACCATGTTAAGTGCTGCGGCACGGCCACGGCGCTCTGCTTTGTGGTAGTTATCAATAAGGTTTTGATCGTTCGTGTACGAGTGTACAGTTTCAACATGGCCATTATTGATACCAAACTTATCGTTTAATGCTTTAAGCGTTGGTGTAATTGCATTGGTTGTACAGCTTGCTGCACAAACAATTTTATCTTCAGGTAATATATCTTTGTTATTAACACCATATACGATGTTTTTGATATTGCCTTTTGCAGGAGCTGTTAATAATACTTTTGCAGCGCCCTTACACTCTAGGTGCTGGCCAAGGCCCGCTTCGTCTTTCCAAATACCGGTGTTATCAACAATTAATGCATTGTCGATACCGTATTGAGTGTAATCAATTTCGCTAGGAGAGTTAGCGTAAATAACTTGAATGTAGCTACCGTTAGCTTTAATTGCATTGCGCTCTTTATCAATCGTGATTGAGCCATTAAATGGACCATGAATTGAATCACGACGCAGTAAGCTTGCACGCTTTTCAAGATCCCCATCTTTACCACCACGCACAACAATAGCGCGCAAACGTAAATCTGAATATGGACCTGATTTTTCAATTAATAAGCGCGCTAATAAACGACCGATACGACCAAAACCATACAATACTACATCGCGTGGCTCTTTCGCTGGTGAGTCTGTTATTTCTGCAAGTTCATCTTTTACAAACTCTTCTACTGAACGACCTTTTGCGGCTTCAGTGAACAAATAACTATATGCAAGCTTACCAATATCAATACGTGCTGAGTTTAATTCCATTTTGCTGATAGCTTCTAAAAATGGGAAGCTTTCGCGCAAACGTAATTTAGTGCCTTCAAACTGAGCAACGGTTTTGTGAGATTTGATAATATCGATAGTACTGGCATTTACGAGAGGACGGCCATATACAGCGATTTCGATACCACGATTACGGTAAAGCTTACCAATGATTGGTTGCATGCTTTCTGCGTAATCTTGGCGCTCTTGCCAACTATTTGTGTATTCTAACTCGTGAGATGAGGTCATTTTATTTACCTAAGTTTATCATTTTGAACGGATAGCCTTTAAAAATGCACTATATTTTGAGAGTAATGCACTTCAGGCAGGGCTATTCTAATTTAAACTGAAGTTATTCTCTACTGTTAGGCGTTAAATGATTGCGTTAGAATAACAAAGTAAATATTCATTTGGGGTTAAGGAATGCTTAAAAAAGCAAGTGTACTATTGGGTTTGCTAACATTGGCAGGGTGTGAAGAGCCGTTAACACTCGCACAAGTGTGCAAAGAAACACCTGGCTTTTGTAGCGACTTAAACAAAGACAGTCACTGCAAGGATGAGCGTTCTGATGTAATTATCAAACGCTACATAGAATACAAAGACCCTACTGATGAAAATAAATACCAATTACTCAAGGACTTTGAATCTTATAACCAATGCATAACTTTGGCCGCTAAAATTGAACATATTAAGTTAAAAGCTAAAAAAACGTCTCGTATTGATGGTCAATTAACGAGTATTAAAGAAATGACTCGGTTATATCAAGATACCCAAAATACAAACCACCCAGGTTTGCTCTACTACCAATGGTCACGAAATAACAACCAAAGTGCGTTGACTAAATTATTGGCTATAGAAAATGATAAAAGTGTAACGCAAAGTGCCGAAATGCAATTTTTTTTAGCATCGTACTATATTAAATTTGATGATGAAAAAACCATTGATTTACTTTATAAAACTCTAGAGCTCAATAAAAAAGACAACATACCGAATCCGGAAGTGTATACATCACTTATTAGTCTTTTTTATAAACATGATAAGTTTAAGCACGCATATATATTTTCTAAAGTAGCGCAAATGTCGGGGATTGAAAATATTGATGTATTTGAAATTGAGCAGAAATTAGTCGCAAATGGTAAAAGCTTAGATAGCCTAGATGTACTTGCAGAGCAAACATTTCAGCAAATAATGGCAGGTGATTTTGTATCTCCTCGAGAGTTTTAATTTATAATCGCAAAAATAACCTAATACCAATCTGCTTATGTATGGGGTCTATTTAACGTTAAGGAAATTACGCTAGAACTAGGCAAAAATTTTGTATCTAGTTGTTCTAGATAAAGATATTTTAACGACGTTATAGTGTTATTTAATTCGTTAAATTGATCAAAGATTTATGCAGGTTGGTATAATTTAATAACTAGGTTATTCAGGCAAATAAAAAGGCAGCTTACGCTGCCTTTTTTTATTTTGCTTTGCTTGTGCCCACTTCTACGCGGGTTTTAAGCTTTTGACCTGGTCGAAAAGTCACCACGCGACGTGCCGAAATAGGAATATCTTCGCCTGTTTTCGGGTTGCGGCCTGGTCTTTCTTTTTTGTCTCGAAGATCAAAGTTACCAAATCCAGAGAGCTTAACCTGCTCGCCTTTTTCTAGCGCTGAGCGGATTTCTTCAAAAAACGCTTCAACTAAATCTTTGGCATCTTTTTTATTGATCCCGAGCTTTTCAAATAGGTGTTCAGCTATGTCGGCTTTAGTAAGCGCCATATCTAGTCCCTCAACGATGCATTAAACTGTTCGGCCAATTCGGCCACCACGTTATCAACTACTAGATTGATATCTTTCTCTTCGAGTGTTCTATCAACCGCTTGCAGTGTTAGAGCAATCGCCAAACTCTTATAATTTGGCTCAATACCTTTGCCCTTATACACATCGAATAAGTTTAGGTCAACCAATTGATTTCCGCCAACTTTTTCGATCACGCTTAAAATGTCGCCAGATTTAACGCTGTCTGCCACTAAAATCGCGATGTCGCGGCGATTTGAAGGAAATTTAGACACCCCTTCGGCTTGCGGTAAATTTCTTTTTTCTATTGCTGACATTTCAATTTCAAAAACAAAAGTTGCGTTGTTGATATCTAACGACTTTTGAGCTTGAGGATGTAAAGCACCAAAAAAACCAACCTTTTTACCATCAACATATATTACTGCTGATTGACCAGGGTGAAGCCCATCTGACTGCTCGGCTTTAATTTCAAAGCGAGTAATGTCATTGGTAATTGCAAGTAAGGCTTCAACATCACCTTTTAAATCGTAAAAATCAACATTGCGTTTTTCTTCAACCCAATGTTCACCATTTACAAGACCCGTAATAACACCGCCAATAACCGGTACTTGGTAAACACCATTTTCTGCACTTTCGTCGCTTATAAATTTAAGACCATGTTCGAATAAACGAATACGAGGCTGTTGGCGATTTTGGTTATACGCTACAGACGCTAATAAACCCGGCATTAAACTTACACGCATTGCTGACATTTCAATTGAAATAGGATGCGGTAATACCATTGCTTTACACTCTGGGTGTAAAATAGCTTGTGCTTTAGGGTCTACAAAGCTGTAAGTAATTGCTTCTTGGTAACCACGAGTCACTAACGTATTGCGGAACTTGCTAAGCGCAATAGTTGCTTCGTTATGTGTCGTCATTTTAAGTTTTGCAGTTGGTGCAACATTAGGAATGCTGTTGTAACCGTAAACACGTGCTACTTCTTCAATTAAATCTTCTTCGATGCGAATATCAAAACGGTAGCTTGGTACGTCCGCACTCCAGCTTTCATTTTCTACTTTAACATCAAGACCTAAACGCGTAAGAATGTCTGTTACTTTAGCATCTTCAATATGATGACCAATAACACGGTCTAAACGTGCACGACGAAGACGTACTTCAGTCACTTTTGGTAGTTTATCAGCCGCAACAGCTTCAACTACTGGACCTGCTTGACCACCCACAATTTCAAGAAGAAGTGCTGTTGCACGTTCCATTGCATCGTGTTGTAGAGCAAAATCAACACCGCGCTCATAACGGTGTGAAGCATCAGTGTGTAAACCGTAGCTACGTGCTTGTCCTGCAATTGCTACAGGATTAAAAAATGCGCTTTCAAGTAATATATCAGATGTTTTATCTGTAACACCTGATTGCTCCCCACCAAAAATACCCGCAATTGCAAGTGCTTTATTATGATCGGCTATCACAAGTGTTGTGTCGTTTAATTTAGCGGTATTACCGTCTAATAAAACAAGTTCTTCGCCTGCGTTTGCACTACGAACTTTAATACCACCTTCAATCGCATTTAAATCAAACGCGTGCATTGGGTGACCAAGTTCAAGTAATACATAGTTAGTAACATCAACTACAGGATCGATAGAACGTACGCCACTACGACGTAATTTTTCAACCATCCAAAGTGGTGTTTCAGCATCAAGGTTAATGCCCTTTATCACACGGCCAAGGTAACGAGGACATGCATCTTCGTTAACTAGCTCAATTGATACTTTGTCATCAATTGTTGGCGTAACCGCTGGGATATCTAATACATTTACGTCAATGCTATTTAAAACACCTACTTCACGAGCAAGGCCTTTAATACCTAAACAATCACCACGATTTGGTGTTAAGTCAACATCTATAATATTGTCATCAAGACCTAGGTAGTCACGTAAATCAGTGCCTACTGGTGCATCGCTTGGCAATTCCATAATGCCGTCGCCTTCTTCGCTAATACCTAGCTCAACAAAAGCACATAGCATTCCGTTTGAAGGTTGGCCGCGTAGTTTGGCTTTTTTAATTTTAAAGTCACCAGGAAGTACAGCGCCCACAGTTGCAACAGCAACTTTAATACCTAAACGACAATTTGGTGCACCACACACGATATCAAGTAGCTCATCGCCACCTACGTTAATTTTGGTAACACGAAGTTTATCTGCATCAGGGTGTTGACCACATTCAACCACTTCACCAACAACTACGCCATTAAATTTGGCAGCAGCAGGCTCAACACCATCAACTTCTAAACCAGCCATTGAAAGCTGTTCCGAAAGAGCTTGCGTATCAATAGCAGGATTAACCCACTCTCTTAACCACTTTTCACTAAATTTCATTTTATTGTTTCACTCTTAACGGAACTGGTTCAGGAATTTTAAGTCATTTTCGAAAAATGCACGCAAATCGTTTACGCCATAGCGCAACATAGTTAAACGCTCTACACCCATGCCAAAGGCAAAGCCGGTGTATTTTTCTGGGTCAATGCCCACAGACTTAAGTACATTGGGATGTACCATGCCGCAGCCTAGTACTTCTAACCACTTTCCGTCTTTACCCATAACATCTACTTCAGCTGAAGGTTCTGTAAACGGGAAGAATGAAGGACGGAAACGAATTTCCATATCTTCTTCAAAGAAGTTACGTAAAAAATCATGCAAAATACCTTTTAACTCAGTAAAGCTAACATCGGTATCAACCATTAAACCTTCAACCTGGTGGAACATTGGTGTATGTGTTTGGTCGTAATCGTTACGGTATACACGTCCAGGTGAAATAATGCGCAGTGGTGGCTGCTCAGTTTCCATAGTACGAATTTGCACGCCACTAGTTTGTGTGCGTAGTACTAATTTAGGATTGAAATAAAAGGTATCGTGATCAGCACGTGCTGGATGGTGCTCAGGGATATTTAGCGCATCAAAGTTATGAAAATCGTCTTCGATTTCTGGACCAGATTTAACTTCAAAACCTAACTCACCAAAAAAGCTTTCTATACGCTCAATAGTGCGCGTAACAGGGTGTAAACCGCCGGTAGGCATAACACGCCCAGGCAGAGTTACATCTATAGTTTCAGCAGCTAGCTTTTCTTCAAGTGCTTTACCTGCAAGCAATTCACGCTTTTCGTTAATAGCAGCTTGCACATCCTGTTTAGCTTGGTTTATAACTTGGCCTGCTTCTTTACGTTCTTCAGGTGCTATTTTACCTAACGTTTTAAGTAAGCTAGTGATTTCGCCTTTTTTACCAAGGTAATTAACCCTGATATCTTCTAACTGCGCTATTTCACTGGCACTGGCTACCGCCTCAAGTGCTTGCGCTAATATGTTTTCTAAGTTCATTCGATACCTGATCTTTCACAGAAGGTGATTGCTTAAGAGCGTGTTGGCCTTTCAAGATTGCTTTTCAACTGTGTGGTTGGCTATTAAATAAGGTTAAGCATTGGGCTGTAGTTTCCTACATAAGTCATGCAATAACCCTAAATAAAGACCAAACACGTGTTGTTCGAAGTGTTTATCTCGGAGGCTACGTTCTTTGTTGTTCGGGTTTTGCATATAAAAACTATGCTAATGTCCTCACGACGCGATTAAAGCACCCTTAAGTTAAACAAATTCCAATCAGGAAAGGTAAACACGCTCTGATAATAGCTTATGATAACTGAAAGCAGGGTCTAGATTCTAGACCTACTACAGCTTTAACGTTGATTTTATAAAAGGAATAGTTAATTTTCGCTGTGCAGCCATAGATGCATGATCTAATTTGTCGAGTACATCTAATAAAGCTCGCATATCACGGCTTAAACGGGTTAATAAAAAGCGTGCACACTCATCACTTAATTCAAGGCCGCGCATGTGAGCGCGCTTAACAAGTGCTTGTGCTTTATCGTCATCACTCATAGAACGAATTTGAAAGGTTGTTCCCCACGTTAAACGAGACTCTAAGTCAGGCAGAGATATATTGAGCATGCTCGGAAGTAAATCAGCAGTTACTACTAGCATTTTACCGGGTTCGTTAAACCGGTTAAAAAAGTTAAATAGTGCTTTTTCCCACGCATCATTCCCTGCAACTAAATGCACATCATCAATACATAGAACATCAAGCGCCTCTAACCCGTCTAATACCATAGGTCCAAAGTCAATTACTTCGCGCATAGACAGCAACATATTAGATAAGCCACGCTCTTGTGCTTTTATGCAGGTTGCATATAAAAGATGAGACTTGCCCGAATCACCTAAACCACATAGGTATGTATACTGAAACGTTTTTGCTAATTTGGAAAAGCTATCTTTTAGGTGATTAACCTCCAAAGAGTCTTCTCCCCCAAAATACGATGCAAATGTTTCGTCATCCGGTAAAGTAACCGGTAGTGCCATTTGCATCGGCTCAGACATTAGCATTATGGTGTTACCCATTGATACTCTAAGCTATTTTTATCAACAACATGATAAAATGCGCGTGGATCCTCATAATCTTTAAATGAAGAGTCTAGCCCTAACCCTTTTTTAAGATCACTCAAGTTACCAGTATGATTTAATTTAAATTCAACAAATTCCGGTGTTTTACGAACAATTTTGACTTGCGTAACAACACTTATGCTCAATAATCTTCGTTTCGCTAATTCTATATCAACAAAACTTTGTGTGCCTTTTAGCGTGAGCGTAGCAGTTGCTTGTTCATAATAAGCATTTGGGTCAATTGCATACTCGCTTGCAAGGCCTCGCGCTAAGGTGTCAATCATCTGGCTCACTATTTGCTGCTTATCGCCCGTTAATCTATTTGAATCAAATTGATCATCATTAGTAAAACGCCAATCTAAAATCCAATTTTCGCTATCTGCTTCTTTATACATTCTAGCTGTAATACTTCGCTCAGCGCTGTAGCGTCTAGAGGCCTCTTCTACTGGTTCTGAAAAGTTACCCCACACCTCAGGAATACCTACTAGACGTCGATCTTGTAAATCAAGTAATGGAACAACGACAGGTAAACCACGACGCCCTGCTTTGTCATAAATTAACTGCTCTAACTGCGGGTAACTTTCTTGTGTTACCAATTCTCTGCGCCAATTGTCTTCAATACCTAACCATATTGCGACTAATGGACGTTGTACTCCCCATAAAGGTAAGTTTAACTCTTTGATTAGCGCGTTGATCTTTCGAGCTTCAAATTTAACAACGAGTTTCAATTGTCCATTTGCTCTCTCGTCATATTCAAACTTAAGCATATAATCAGAAATATCTTTAGTACGTTGCTGCGCTAATTTATTTTGATCTGCAGTTTCATCACCGCTTACTTTCACTAAAACATTAAGCAAAGCTTTACGGCTCGCAGCTAATCGAGTATCTCGTGTTTTGTCATCCACTTTTAAAATATCTTGATATAGATCAGTTACTTCAACTGCCGACACAGAAAAACAAAATAAAATGGATATGGCGCTAATTAATAATCTATACACAGGCTGTTAGTTCTTGGTTTTAAACTGATTTGATCCTAAATCAAAGACAGTAACAAAGCAAAATTAAATTTGTTATCTAAGGAAATGAGAGTAATTAGCTTTTATAAAAAATAAAAAAGATTAAATTAACTTCAGGAGTCGCTAAGCTCACCCGACCTACGTGATGGTGTTGATGTGAATGTGTGTTAATTGCGCGCATTTCACTTTTCTGCAGACGTAAAAAAGCCCGACTATTTCTAGTCGGGCTCTCTACAATTTGAAGTCGGTGCGCTACGCAGTAGGATGTCGTAGTGCCCACAGCGGTAGAAAGTCACATAGTAAATGCTACACTATCTTTGTGGCGCGATATGAGTGTGTATTAATTGCGCGAATTTCACTTTTCTGCAGACGTAAAAAAGCCCGACTATTTCTAGTCGGGCTCTCTACAATTTGAAGCCTGGTAATGTCCTACTTTCACATAGCAAATGCTACACTATCATCGGCGCTGTTTCGTTT
>NZ_JACJEK010000026.1:0-54944 GCF_014164015.1 Pseudoalteromonas sp. SR41-1 | reverse complement strand
CAAAACACTCAAAACACTCAAAACACTCAAAACACTCAAATAGTTAACTTTTTTCCTGCGCACCGTTTTTGATATTGATTTGTATTATCATTTGCTTTAATTTGTTTTAATACTATAAAAATTATGGCTTTCTATGTCTGCACCACAGGGCTATCAACGCAACAAATTTGATTTTGATATTTTAGTTGTTGAAGACGATACATTACTTAATGATCAAATTACTGAATTACTAGCTAACCAAGGGTACTCTGTTACACAGTGTTTTGATGGTGATCAAGCGCTTGATTTAGCGGTTGCTCAACGTTTTAGTCTTATTTTATTAGATGTTATGTTGCCGGGAAAAGACGGTTTAGCAGTACTTAATATTTTACGTAGTTGTAATAACACCCCTGTAATAATTGTATCGGCAAAACATGCTGAAGAAGAGCGTATTTTAGGTTTATCAGCCGGTGCAGATGATTATTTAGCAAAACCGTTTAATGGCCAAGAATTATTACTACGCGTAGATTCAGTACTAAGGCGCGTTTTTAAACAAGACATAAATACCCCTTACATTGCTAATATTGATGGACTTGAAATAGATAGCCTACGCCAGCAGGTTTTTCTGCATTGTGAGCTATTAGCTTTTACGCCTATTGAGTTTGCCTTGCTGCAAATTTTAATGAAAAACCAAGAACAAATACTGTTAAAACCTTTTTTATATCAAGCGGCGCTTAACAAGCGTTTCAGTCAGTACGATCGTAGTTTAGATATGCATATGAGTCGTATACGAAAAAAATTAAATAACGCCGGCTGGGATGGCAGCCGTTTACACACTGTGCATGGGCAAGGGTACTGTATTAAATGACACGACGTTTATTTTGGAAGCTGTGCTTAATTATTGGTACTGGTGTTGTTGCGATGTTTTATTTAATTAATGTCGCGGTTAATCATTTTGAAAATGATATGAGCATGCTAAGTGACTCAAGCCGAGAAGAGTTAATTAATTGGCAAAAAAAGGCTGAGGTTGTATTTGATCAAGGTGATATGAGCGAACTTGAGCGTTGGGTTGATGATTTACAACAACAAGAAAATATTTGGGCTGTAATTGCTAAAGCCAATGTGGTTGAGTTAGCAGGTAATCGCTCTCATCGTCATGAGTATACAGGGTATAACTTGGGGCGAAGTATTGATTGGAAAATCCATCTGTATTTTGAGCATGCCCCCGTTATGCAATTACCCTTTAAAGATGGTGCAACTAGCCTTGTTGTGCAGTTGCCGCAAAGAATGCGCCCAGGATCACTTTGGAATTTAACACGTTTGTCGTTACAAGTTTTATTGCCAATGCTGATATTGGTGTGTTTATCTATTGTGTTATATCGCCATATTATGCATCCTATTAAAGAACTCGACTTAGCAAGTAGGGCATTTAGCAAAGGAGACTTTAGTGTCAGAGTTCGAGAGCAGCTGGGCTCACGCAATGATGAACTATCCCAGTTAGCTGAAACATTTGATTTAATGGCAGAGCGGATCAGTGATCAGATTATGCATCAACGTGTATTACTAACTGATCTGTCTCACGAGTTGAGAACACCTTTAACACGCTTAGATATAGCAACTGACAATTTACTCACTCACAGAGAAAAGGGTGTAGAAGACACGCAAATCAAATTAGAGCGTATTCACAAAGAGTCACAGCACATCCGTAAGTTAGTAGATGACACGCTTACTTTATCTTGGTTAGATAACGAGTCACCTCAGTTGCGCATTGAATCTTTGGATTTAGTCGATTTACTCGAAATCCTCATTGAAGATGGGCGTTTTGAGTATCCAGATAAACTGATTTTTGCTGACTTACCTAATCAAGCCTATATTGAAAACAGTAATCACAGAGCATTAGGTCAAGCACTGGAGAATATACTTAGAAATGCACTACGTTACACACCCATTAATAAAAAAGTACGGATTAGCCTCATTGATTATAAACATGAATATAAAATTATTATTGCAGATCAAGGTCCAGGAGTACCTAAAGAGCATTTAAATACTATTTTTAGACCTTTTTTTCGGATTGATTCAGCTCGCTCATGCAACAGTGATAGCTTTGGTTTAGGGCTTGCTTTAGCACAAAGACAATTACATGCGATTGCTGCAACAGTATTTGCTAAAAATGATACTGCAGGTGGTTTAGTAATGACTGTAACGGTTCCTAAAGGTGTATAAATTACATTTCATATTGTTTGCTTGTAAAACTGAGCAACGCTTTCTCGTCCTGCTCACGCCGTTACTTACATGTTTTTAGGCAACTAAAATAGATTGCACCTAACACGTCTTTGTATATATCCTAAATGTAACAAATGTAAAGTTGCTATACTTTTCATTAAAAGAAAATGATAATTCTTCTTATTTGCAATTGAGAAGGAGCGTCCCCCTTGAAAAAATTAGCCCTAATGAGTGCTATTTGTGCATCATTTAGTTCACCTATATACGCGCAAGAACTTGCTAAAAATACAGCGTCTGTTGAAAAAATATCTGTAGTTGGTTCTGCAACTAATTTGAGTATTACAGCTGAAGAAATAGAACAATATCAAGCAAGTGATCTGGCTGACATTTTTCGACATTCACCTTCTGTTAGTGTGGGTGGCTCGGTAGGCGTTGCACAAAAGATCTATATTCGTGGTGTTGAAGATTCTTTATTAAATATAACGGTTGATGGTGCACAGCAAACATCAACGTTATTTCATCATATTGGTCGTGTAACAATAGATCCAGACCTACTGCAACAAATCGATGTGCAAGCAGGTGCCGGCGAAGCAACAAGTGGTCCTGGTGCGATTGGCGGCTCTATCCGCTTTAAAACTAAAGACGCGCAAGACTTACTTAATCAAGGTGAACAATTTGGTGGACGTGTTAAAGCAAGTTACTTTTCAAATGACGGTACGCGTTTAAGCACCAGTGTATACGGTAAATTAAGTGATACATGGGGCGTACTAGGGTATTTCAGTACTGTGGATCGCGAGAACATGGAAGATGGTGATGGCGATACTATTTATGGTACGGCCGCCGATCAAGATATGATGTTTATTAAAGCCAGTGGTGAGTTAGCAGATAATCATCATTTGTCGATAAGTATTGAAAAACGCGACGAAGAAGGGGATTTTTCAGCACGCCCTAACTGGGCGGTACAAGAAGGTGATGCTTTGTATCCAAGTGAAGCAGAGCGAGAGACTTACGTTGCTAATTATATATTTTCTCACAATAACTTATTGTATTTAGAGGCGACAGCATACAAAACCGAATCATCTTTTAATGGCGGCCGATTTGCTTGGCTTGCTGACATTGACACATATGGCTTAGATATTCGTAATACAAGTATTATTGATGAACATAAATTTGTTTATGGCGTTGATTATAGAAATGATGAAGTATCGAGTGGGTCTGCAGCAGGTGCAAAAGAAAATTCAGAACAAGGCAGTGTACTGGGTGTTTATGCACAAGGTTATAGTGATATTACTCCACAACTTTTACTGAGTTATGGGGTGCGTTTTGA
Organism: Pseudoalteromonas sp. SR41-1; assembly: GCF_014164015.1. Taxonomy (NCBI): domain Bacteria; kingdom Pseudomonadati; phylum Pseudomonadota; class Gammaproteobacteria; order Alteromonadales; family Pseudoalteromonadaceae; genus Pseudoalteromonas; species Pseudoalteromonas sp. SR41-1. The sequence goes on along the minus strand of NZ_JACJEK010000026.1, from coordinate 51,415 downwards.
TAGTTATAAGTTTAAACAAGACATCTTATTAGATGAATATTACGGCACTGCAATTACAGAAAGCGCATCGAGTTTAGATGACAATGAACTGAGTTTTAATATCGGTTTAGCATACGACATTAATGATGCTTGGACAGTAGGGCTTGGATATGCTGAAGCCGCGCGTGGTAAGCAAATAGGTGATGGCTTTACCATTGATGGATATTTATATGACGGTTCAGATATTCCAGTAGCGGATGAAAGTTTAGTACCTGAGACCGTAGCTAATATTGAAGCATCCATAACGTACACTAATGAAAATTTATCCGCTAAGGCAAGTATTTATAATTCGTCTTTAGATGATGTGATATTTGAAGGGTATGAAGGAAACTCGGTTTATAACAATATAGGCACGTTAGAGACTAAAGGATTTGAGTTTGACCTAGCATATCGTTTAAATTCATTTGATTTCTTCATTGGATTTTCAGCTACTGATACAGAGCTTGACCCACGTGATGGGTTGTACAGTGTAAGTTATGATGCAATTGATATTAATGGCTATGAGTTTGTCGGTTTAGGGAATAGCAGAGGCAATACATGGGTTGCTGGCGTTGATTACGACATTAACACTGATGCAAAGGTTGGTTTTAGTGTAACTAAAGTCGATTCACTCGATATTAATACTCTTCATCAAGCTGTTGACCTTGGTTGGACCGATTCTTTATATACCCTAAATAAACCAAGCTATACCACTGTTGATTTATATGGGCAGTGGAATGTGACGAATGCATTATTATTTAATGTTGCTGTTACTAATTTATTTAATGAGTTATATATCGATCATTCAAGTGTGGGTGATTACAGTGAAGTATTTGGCACTGTTGTTGGTCCATACGAATCTGGGCGCGATATTCGCTTATCGATTTCTTATCAGTTTTAAGAATAAGTAACTTATTTTATGTTCTTAAAATTGTTTAAAAAGTGGGTCTTTTGGGCCCACTTAATTATAGGTCTAATCGCCGGTTTATTTATTTTTAGCATGTCGTTCACGGGTTTTCTATTAACCTATGAACGACAGATTGTTGAGCTAGATGAAATGCGATTTACTGTAAATAACACCTATGTTCAACAGCGACTATCGACTGATGATGTTGTGGATATTTTGCGAAAATCGCATCCGAGTCAATCACATATTTATATTCGTTGGGTTAATCGAGAAGGGGCTGCCATTCCTGCCTGGGCTGGAAAGCATAGCTACTTATTACACCCTTATACAGGAGACGTGCTTCGTGAAGGAGAGGGGTTAGCGGCTGACTTTTTTCACGTTGTAACTGATATACATCGTTATTTATTACTGCATGGCGCTTCGCAGGTGATTGGTAAAAATATAAATGGCTACGCTAATCTATTTTTTATCTTTTTATTACTATCGGGTGCTTATCTGTGGTTACCAAAGCGATTTAACCGCTCTGCATTAAAAGGATATTTATTACTAGCAAAGAGTTACAAATCATCACATCATCGAAATAGGCAGTGGCATTTAGTTTTTGGAATTTGGTGTTTACCGGTTTTACTCGTTTTGTCATTAACGGCTACTTTGTTTCATTTTGATTGGGCAAATAAGGCACTGTACGGCGCATTTGGACAAAGTGTACCGGAGCGTGAAAAGCATCTACCAGTATTAGATTTATCGGCTGATGAAGTACTGTACGATACTTTATTTCAACAAGCTAAAGTACATGCAATTAATAATGGTGCTGCTGATTGGTATTCAATGTGGTTAGAATTAGGTGACAAAAAACACGAAGCACGTTTTTATATTGATACCAGTATCGGGAATCGCCAAGAATATGCGTATTCATTATTTTTAGATACTCGCACTGGTGATGCAATTAAAACGTTAAAAAAATCGGATTGGACGCGAGGCGATCAAGCATGGGGAACATCTCGATTTTTACATACCGGTGAATACTTTGGTTTTTTAGGGCAAACATTAGCTGGTTTGGCATCATTGCTCGCATGTTTTTTAGTGTATACAGGCATAGTTTTAGCATGGAAGCGATTGATAACTAAGCGCTAATTTACACTTATCGTCGAGTATTTGATTGCTTGATATGTGCGATTTGATATATAAAAATTTATTTTACACAAAAAAGCCAGCGCATTAGGCGCTGGCTTTTAGTATTCAAATGCTTACTTAGTTAATTAAGCGGCATTAGCTTCTTTTTTAACGCTATTACGCGCGGCTTTGCCTGCAAGTAAATCAGCCGGGTCAAAGTCATCAACGTTAATAACATCTAAACGAGATTGCTCAACAGCAGCTAGTTTATCAGCCTCTGCTTGGCTTAAAATACCTGCTTCAAGCCCCATTTGCGCTACTTTATCAAGCTGAAAGAATGGCAGTTTAAGGCCTTTTTCTTTACATACTCTTTCAAATAATGGCTCAACATCAAGGACGTCTTTAAGCGTTTGCTCTTGACGACCTACAAGGTTAAGTGGCTCATTTGTTAGGTATACGTAGCTTGCTAAACGGTTACGCGTTTCGCTAGGTACTTGTAGTAGTTGTGCTAGTTTATGCTCAAGTTGGTCAGTTGGTTTACGAACAGGGCGACCAAACGGGAATAACAATACTTTTAACACGGCGCGTAGTGGAGCCGAAGGCATGTTATTAATTAAATCAGCAAGTGCACGTTGGCAATGGTAAAGGTGATCTTGGCAACTCCATTTTACTAGAGCAAAATCTTCTTTTTTACGGCCTTCATCGTTGTAACGCTTAAGCGTTGCAGATACTAAGTATAGGTAACTAAGTAAATCACCTAAACGTGCTGAAATACGTTCTTTACGTTTTAGTGAGCCACCAAATACTGCCATGCTAATGTCAGACATAAGTGCAAGTGATGCACTAAAGCGTGACGCTATACGGTAAAATTCAGCAGTTTCGTCGTTGTACGGCACACTTGTAAAACGAGCGCCGGTAAGAGCAAGCCACTTAGTACGTACAAGGTTCGACATAGTAAAACCAATGTGACCCATTAGCGCTTTATCAAATACGTTAAGCGCCTCTTCGCGGTCTTCAATTTCGCACGCACCAAGCTCGGTAAGTACAAATGGATGACAGCGAATCGCACCTTGACCATAAATAATCATATTACGGGTCAAGATGTTTGCACCTTCAACGGTAATGGCAATAGGTGCACCTTGATAGCCACGACCTAAATAGTTATTTGGCCCAAGCATGATGCCCTTACCGCCAAGTACATCCATTGCATGAATAGTTGCATCACGCATTTGCTCTGTCAGGTGGTATTTAATAATGGCAGAAACAACCGATGGCTTTTCGCCTAAATCAACCGCACCCGTAGACATACTAACCGCAGCATCAGAGCTGTAAGCGTAACCAGCAAGTTTTGCTAGTGACTCTTCAACACCTTCCATTTTACCAATAGGTAAACGGAACTGACGACGAATTCGGCTATAAGCACCTGTCGCAATAGCAATCATTTTAATGCCACCGGCAGAGTTTGACGGTAACGTAATTGCACGACCAACCGATAAACATTCAACCAACATGCGCCAGCCTTGACCAGCCATATCTGGACCACCAATAATGTAATCAAGTGGTACAAAAATGTCTTTACCGCGAGTAGGACCATTTTGAAATGGTACGTTAAGCGGGAAATGTCGACGACCAATTTCAACTCCAGGAGTGTCCGTTGGAATAAGTGCACAGGTAATGCCTGGCTCTTTATTGTCGCCAATTAGCCCATCTGGATCTTGTAACTTAAACGCAAGACCAAGTACGGTAGCCACTGGGGCAAGTGTAATGTAACGCTTATTCCACGTTAAACTAACACCCACAACTTCCTCACCATTCCATTGCCCTTTACATACCACACCGTAGTCTGGAATTGAGCTTGCATCAGAACCCGCTTCTGGCGAAGTTAATGCAAAACATGGAATTTCTTGACCGCTCGCTAGGCGCGGTAAGTAATGATCTTTTTGCTCTTTTGTACCATAGTGTTGTAATAATTCACCTGGGCCTAAAGAGTTCGGTACACCAACAATTGACGAAAGTAATGTTGATTTACTTGTTAGTTTTTGAAGTACACAAGACTGTGCAAATGCAGAAAATTCTAAACCGCCGTATTCTTTTTTGATGATCATGGCAAAAAATTTATTATCTTTTAGATACTGCCACACATCTTGAGGAAGGTCGGTTAGTTCGTGCGTTGCTTCCCAATCGTCCAACATGCTACAAACTACTTCAACAGGGCCATCAACAAAGGCTTGCTCTTCAATAGTAAGTTTAGGAACTGGGTATTGGTGAAGTTTTTTCCAATCTGGGTTACCGCAAAATAAGTCAGCTTCCCACCACGTCGTACCGGCATCAATAGCTGATTTTTCAGTATCAGACATGCTTGGCGTTACTTTTTTAAACGTAGCAAAAATAGGCTTGATGATATATTGCTGACGAAGGCCAGTAACAGAAAGAGGAACCGCGATGATCAAAAAGATCAACCAGCTAATTAAACCAAAAGCACCCGCAAAGGTACCAATTAATAAAGTAATAGCCGAAACACCAAGTGCTGTGTTCCAACTTGCTCTGTGGTAAACCGCAGTGCAAAGCAACGCGATTAGAACCAGTGTAAATATGAGTGTCATTTTTATTCCTTAATAGAGGTCAGACCACCTCACTTAGAGTAGCGCTAGTAACAGTAATTTTCAAGTACATAACGATGTTAAATTGTAGTAGAAAGTAACTTAAATACGATATTTAATTACCCGACAGAGGAACACTCAATAACTATCGTATAGTCAAAGCATTAGCCGTAAGTAGTGTTAACGTAAAAATAAATAAATCTAATAGCAAAATGACACTTTTTAAGTAAGTATAGCCGTTATAGCGGGCTGCAATTTAGTGTACGCTTAATACACAAATATTCGCTATTTATTTTAATGTATGGTTTTTAAGGGTTATTTTATTAATGTGTGAATTACTTGGCATGTCAGCCAATGTGCCTACCGATATTTGTTTTAGTTTTTCAGGCCTTTTAGAGCGTGGTGGTAATACAGGTCCTCATAAAGATGGTTGGGGTATTACATTTTACGAAGGTAAAGGCTGTAGAACCTTTAAAGATCCTGAGCCGAGTTATCAATCTGAAATTGCAAAGCTCGTTAAAGCATACCCCATTAAAAGTGTCTCGGTTATTAGCCATATTCGCCAAGGTAATCGCGGGCGAGTATGCCTTGAAAATACTCATCCTTTTACGCGAGAGTTATGGGGGCGTGAAATTACTTACGCTCATAACGGGCAGCTATCTAATTATCATGATTTAAAACCGCAGTACTATCGCCCAGTGGGTAACACCGATAGCGAACTCGCTTTTTGTTGGTTGCTTGATAAAATTCGCGAAAAATACCCAAAGCGTCCAAGTAATATGGCGTCGGTTTTTAGATACGCGGCTAAGCTTTCGCATACGTTGCGTGAAAAAGGGGTGTTTAATATGTTATTGACCGATGGGGTGTTTGTTTTAGCGTATTGCACTAATAACTTACATTACATAACGCGCCGTGCGCCATTTGGTAAAGCAACGTTGATTGATGCCGACATGGTGGTTGATTTTCAACAAGAGACCACACCAAACGATGTAGTGACGGTAATAACAACAAGGCCATTAACTAACGATGAGCGCTGGCAAAAAATGGAGCCTGGGGAATTTGCATTGTTTAAAATGGGTGAGCTAATTTAGCCCACCTATTTTAAATACTAACTTAACTTTGGTTTAATTAAATTTAGTTAGCTTCTTGAGGTTGTTGTGCTGTAGCAGGCGCAACAGCTGTAGGCGCAGTAACAGTAAATGAATTCATTTGAACTTCAAACTGCTCCATACCTTTTTCGCCTTTCCACATACGTACCAGCATGTAATCCATTTCTGGCGCGAACCATGCAATTGCTTGGCGTTTATCGTTATCGTATAAACGCTTCACTTTAATGGCTTCTACATTACCGATAGGTAAGGAGATCATCTCTTTTTCAACAACTTCAAAGTTGTAGTCGCGGCGGTTACCTTTTTTATCTATAAGGGGGAATGAAAAGCTTGTTTCGCCTTTTTTCAATCCTTCGCGCACTTGCACTTGGTACGAAATAGCATCCTGAAATTCATCAGTCCATTCGCATTTAAGTGGGTATTCACTAGCGCTGCTAGTCACTACTTTGTTTGTTGTATCAAAATCAATTTTGTAATCTTTATCTGGGCCTGTCCCTGTACGAATCATGTTGTAATGATGCGGGGTAACCTTGCCATCTTTAAAGGTAAACTTTGATGTTTCTTCACGAGAGTCAGAGAAAATCATCCACTCAATATTGCTGTGGTATGTAAGTTCATAAGTATCGTCGCCCGTTTTTTTGAGCTCACGAACAGCCTCACCATGATTTTTACCTTTGCGTAAAATATCGTAATTAGCTTGATACTGGGTCAATTCGCCTGCAATTAGGCTAGTTGGAAGTAAAGCGCCCGCACATAACAACAGGGCACTTATTTTTTTATTGTGGGTAGTGCGCGCCGTGTGCAGGAAGTTGTTTTTTGTCAAGAACTGCATAATCTGCTTCCATAATAAGTCTGTGTTCACTGAACCACTTGACCACCAAAGGATAAATTATATGCTCTTGCTCATGCACGCGTTTTGCTAATGTTTCTGCTGTATCATCCTTGAGTACAGGTATTTGCGCCTGAAGAATAACGGGACCGCCGTCTAATTCTTCAGTAACAAAGTGAACACTTACGCCATGAACATCGTCTTTTGCATCAATTGCTCTTTGGTGGGTATTCAGCCCCTGATACTTAGGCAACAAAGATGGATGAATGTTCAACATTTTTCCAACATATTTTTGCACTAAGCCAGGAGTAAGAATACGCATAAACCCAGCTAATACAACTAGATTTGGCATAAAAGAGTCGATAACGTTCATTAATTGCGCATCGTACGCTTCGCGCGAGTCAAAATCTTTATGACTGAGCACTTTTGTAGCAATACCTGCTTGTTTTGCACGCTCTAGGCCATAAGCGTCTGCTTTATTACTAATAACAGCCGCTATATGCCCGTTTATCTCGCCACGTTCGCAGGCATCTATGATGGCTTGTAAATTAGAGCCACTACCTGAGATTAAAACTACCAGACGAGTCGGTGCCATTACTTAGCACCACCTACAATTTCAACTTGCTCTTCGCCAGCTGCTGCATCTTGAATTTCACCAAGGTGCCATGCATTTTCGCCCAAGTCTTTTAGCATTGTTAAGCTTTGCTCAAGTTTGTCAGCAGGGACTACTAAAACCATGCCTACGCCACAGTTAAATGTACGGTACATTTCGTGTGTAGTAATGTTGCCGTTTTCTTGTAACCAATTAAAAATTGGTGGCCACTGCCAGCTATCACCTTTAACTACAGCTTTTGCTGAAGCAGGTAATACACGTGGTATGTTTTCCCAAAAACCGCCGCCAGTAATATGCGAAAGCGCATGTACGTCAACGTTTTTGAATAACTCAAGTAAAGGTTTTACGTAAATACGCGTAGGCTCAAGTAGAGTTTCGCCTAATGTTTTACCTTCAAAGTCAGCGCTGGTATCAGCTTTTGACACTTCAAGTACTTTACGAATTAAAGAGAAGCCATTTGAATGAGGACCGCTTGAAGCAAGTGCAATAAGCTGATCGCCTGCTGCTACTTTTGTGCCATCAATAATTTTTGATTTTTCTACAACGCCTGTACAAAAGCCTGCCATGTCGTAGTCTTCACCATCATACATACCTGGCATTTCAGCTGTTTCGCCACCAATTAGGGCACAACCTGAAATTTCACAACCTTTGCCAATACCTGTCACTACGTCAGCTGCTGTGTCTACATCTAGTTTACCAGTTGCATAGTAATCTAGAAAAAACAGGGGTTCAGCACCTTGAACAATTAAGTCGTTTACACACATTGCAACTAAATCAATACCAACCGTATCGTGTTTTTTTAAGTCGATTGCTAAACGTAGTTTAGTACCAACACCATCTGTGCCTGCAACTAATACTGGTTGCTTGTAGCCTTCAGGAATTTCGCAAAGTGCGCCAAAACCACCAATTCCGCCCATTACTTCAGGACGACGAGTTTTTTTAACTACGCCTTTAATACGCTCAACAAGTGCATTACCAGCGTCGATATCTACGCCCGCGTCTTTATAGCTTAGAGACTGTTTTTGTTCGCTCACAGGTTTTCCTCAAAATAGTTGTTTTGGGTTGCTTAGAAACGCGCGTATTTTACAACAATTGCAAGGTCGCGGCTAGCGTAAATGTAATTTTGAAATAATTAACAAGGACACTTGTCCGCTGTTTGTTGTTTAAATAAACAAAAAAACGCCCGTAGGCGTTTTTTTAGTATTAAAGGCGTTAAATTAACAGCTATGCTTTTGCGGTTAATATGGCTCGAAGTGGAGCGGGGTAGCCTTCAATTGTTTTACTTGTATCGTTTGGATCTAAAAAGTCGATTAACGATTCGTTTTCCATCCAGTCGGTTTTACGTTGCTCTTCAAGCGTGGTAATAGCGCAATCTTTTATTTGCACATCTTTAAAGCCAACGCGTTCCATCCACAGCTTTAATGCTGCAGTACTTGGAATAAACCAAACGTTGCGCATTTTAGCGTAGCGGTCGGTTGGGACTAATACCGTGTTTTCGTCGCCTTCAATTACTAGGGTTTCAAGTACGAGTTCGCCGCCTGGGCGAAGCTGCGCTTTTAACTGCGCTAAAAAGTCGATAGGTGAGCGACGATGATAAAGTACACCCATCGAAAAAACCGTATCAAACGCTTTAAGCTCGGGTAATGCTTCTACGCCTAGTGGCAGTAAATGTAAGTTTTCATCTGGGTTGTAGTGTTTAATTGCCTGAAACTGACATAAAAATAAATCAGATGGATCAATACCCACGACAAACTCTGCGCCTTCACCGCGCATACGCCATAAATGATACCCTGAGCCACAACCAATATCTAAAACAGTGCGGCCTTTTAATGGCTCAATATGAGGAAGCAGGCGGTCCCACTTCCAATCACTGCGCCACTCTGTATCTATTTCAATACCGTGCACACTAAATGGGCCTTTGCGCCATGGCATCATGCGTTTTAATAAATGCATGGCTTGCTTTTGCTCGCCATCACTCATCTCGCCAGCGGCGCCAATTTCTACCTTTGTAGAAATATCAACATGGGAAGTTGCCACCTCAGGCAAGTTTTTAAGTACTTTTTGCCATTTAGGCAAATCACCATGGCTAGCCTCGTTTTGCCAATGTTTTAATTGAGCAGGGAGGGTTTCTAGCCAGTGACTAAGTGGGCTTTGTGCGATAGATGCGTAAAATTGGTTAAACCATTGAGACATGGATGACTCTCTTTATTTAATTGCTACCATTGAGCAAAAATTAAAACATTGATACCACACTTGAGTTTGGCTAAAACCAATATCTTGTAAGCGAGTAAAGTGAGCGCTTAGTGTATCTGGGCGCATAACGTTTTCGATGGCGGTACGTTTTTGGCTTATTTCAAGCTCTGAGTAGCCATTGTGACGTTTAAAGTCGTGGTGCAAATCAATTAATAGGTTATCGCATTGCTCGTTTTCGGCTTTAATTTTTTCGCTAAGTAGTAGCACGCCACCAGGTTTAAGATTAGCGTATATTTTTTCAAGCACGGCTTGGCGCTGCGCATGTGGAATAAATTGCAGTGTAAAGTTCATTGCCACAACCGATGCGTTTTGAATCTCAAGCTCGTTAATATCGCCCAAAGTAACAGTAACCGGCACATCCGATTTAAAACCTTGTAAGTGCACCTTACAACGTTCAACCATAGCTTGAGAATTATCTACCGCTATTATATGGCAGTTATCGGTGCGAATGTTACGGCGCATGCTAAGCGTGACTGCGCCCAAAGAGCAGCCTAAATCATAAAGATTTGAGTTACTTTGTGCGTATTCACCCGCAAGTTTACCCATTGTACTGACAATCGTTGCGTAGCCAGGCACAGAGCGCTGGATCATATCTGGAAAAACTTCGACTACATTTTGGTCAAAGCTAAAATCTTTTACTTGTTGCTCAGAGGCATAAATACTGTCTTTTATGGTCACGAAGGCAGTCTCTTTGTAAATAATGGCGCTATTTTAACATTTTATACTGGATAGTCAGTGATAAATTCAGTAGCTTGACTAGAATTATGAATAATAAGTACAAAAGAGAAGATTAAATGAGCAAAAGTAAGGTCATCAGCACAGACGATATATTAGCAACCCTTTGTCATTCAGTGACAGGTGTACTCACATCAGCCAGCGGTAATGGTATTAGCTACTCAGCCATGGTGCAAAAAATAACACGTACATGTATGCGACCAGATATTGGTTGCTTTGTTTTATTTGACGGCGGTTTTACAGGGCTCGTAATTACCAACTTTACTTCGCAAGCGGCGATGGAAATTTATGGCGATTACATGCGCAATATGGGAATGCCAGAAGATGAAATAGCGCATAGCCATTTATCAGATGACGTATCAAACGTACTAGGCGAGTTGATGAATCAAATTGTTGGCGACTTTACGTCTAAAGTGCGTGAGCAATTACATACGTCTATTACGCAAAACCAGCCAAAAATGATGGCAATAAACAAGCAAGTGCAAATATCGGTAGATACCACGATGGATCGCCCGCAAGCCCGCCGCGTAACATTCACCACAAGTAAGCAAAATATCTTTTACTTGGAATTAGCGATGGATAAAACAGAGTTCATTAAATTACACGACTTTGATATTGCAGAAGCACTCGACCCAGACGACATAATTGAAAACGAAGCACGAAAAAAAGCGGACAAAGAAAAATCATCTAAAGCAGTAGAACAAGATGATGGCGATGATGATTTTATGGCAGGCCTAGGGCTTTAAGTCTATTTACGTAGGTTGGGTTGAGAGAAACGAAACCCAACGACTGCTCAGCTATTAATCTTTAGTTATGAGTGTTCAGGTTAGTGATTAAAATAAAAGCGCGATTTATATCGCGCTTTTGCGTCATGTTAGCTTTATTTGAATAAGTAAACCTACTCTTTAAATTTATAGCCCACACTATAAACCGCTGCTATTGGGTTTAGCCCTGCTTGAATGTCGTTAATCTTTTTTCGTATATTTTTAATATGTGTATCTATGTTGCGATCGGATATGTCGGTTGTGTCGCTGTATACGTTATTAATAATATCTTCGCGGGTAAAAACACGCCCTACGTGGCTTATAAATAATAAAAATATTTTAAACTCGACGGCGGTAAAGCCAATACTTTTGTCGTTTAGGCGTGCTTCGTAATCGTCTTTGTGTAATTGAAAATTATTATGATTGATGATGTTGGTTTTAGGCTGGCTGGTCCTTCTTAGTACGGCTTTTATGCGTGCTACAACTTCTTTGGGGCTGAAGGGTTTGCATATGTAGTCATCGGCGCCGATCTCTAAACCCTGCAAGCGGTCTATTTCCTCACTTTTTGCGGTAAGCATAATAATAGGCAGACTTGAAAAGGCTCTTATTTGCTTACATAGCTCTATGCCATCAACATCTGGCAGCATTAAATCAAGAAGTATTAAATCTACTGCGTTTTGTTTTACAAAACTAACTACACCTTTGCCGCTATCAAAGTGCTCAGTTTCGTAATTTTGTTGCTTAGCGTAGGCAATAAGTACCTCGGCAATGTTTTCTTCGTCTTCAACGATAAGTATTTTTTGTGATGCCATTATTTTAACCTAAAAGTGTCAGCGTTATTTTTACCTCTAGCCCACCGAGTGGTGAGTTGTGCAACGATATTTGACCGCCATGTGCCTCTACTATTTGTTTGCAAAGTGCAAGTCCTAAGCCCGAGCCGCCGTGCTCTCGGCTTCGAGATTTTTCAACGCGATAAAAACGCTCAAACAATTTTTGTAAGTCGTTTGGTAAAACACTTGGGGCTGAATCTTGTAAAATAAGCTCAATGTTATTGGGTCTTTTGTGGGCAAGTATTATTACTTGCCCACCTTTATGCGTGTATCTGCAGGTATTTTCTAACAGGTTTGAAAATAATTGTATAAGGCGTTCTTTATCACCATTTATTATACATTTACCGGCTTTGGCTAAGCTTTTGCTGTCTACATTTAATTGACGCTCTTTAAAGCGAGCGGTGTAGTTTTCAATTGATTGCTCAAAAATGCTTATTAAATCAGTGCGCGCATTGTTATAGGTTAAATTAACACTATCTGTTTGTGCTAGTTGGGCTAGGTCGTCAACAATGTGACTTAAGTTATCTACTTGGTTTATGAGTAAATTAATGCGCTTTGTGTCGGCTGTAAATACGCCATCTTGTACAGCTAACAAATGCGAGCGTAGTACGGTAAGTGGGGTTCTTAATTCGTGGGATGTGTCTGACACCCATTGAAATCGCATTTGTTGGTTTTGCTCAAGCGTGTGGGCTAAGGCATTAAAGTTGTTGGATAGGGTACCTAGCTCATCTTTACTAGAGGGAATTATTCTGCTGGCAAAATTTCCTTTTGTTAACTCATCTGTGCCAGTCACTATTTGCTTTATTGGTTTTATTAAATGGCGAGATAACACAATAGCCATAATAAATGCGAGCGAAATAACGAGTAACGTGATCATAAAATAGTTATGAAATTGCGCTGCTAAAAACGCTTTAGCTGGGCTACTTTGTACAAGTTTTGAAGGGACTAAACCTATCCAGCCTATAACGTTATTGTTTAATAAAATAGGTTCTATATGTGGGTTGTCGTTTAAATTAGCTCTACCAACAACAACTTTTTTATTTTGATCATATAAACTTATACGCTGCCCTGTTTTAAGGGAACCCGCAGGTAAGTGTACCCACAATAAAGAGGGCGTTGCTTTACTGCTATTTGGTTTGGGTGGGGTGCTTGTGTGTTTATTCGTTTTAGGCTCGCCTGGCTTTTTTTGCGGCTCTACAATAGAGCGCCATAATTGCGTGTTTTGCGTAATGGGTTGCCAACTGCCTAATTCGCTATAAAGCTCAATAAGTTGATGCTTAACCATTGCGACATGCTCTGTTTCTTCTTGTTCAACAAAGTCGTTAAAACCTGACGAAAAGGTCATGTATATAAACACAAACATAAGTCCAACAAGGGCGATATTAGTGATAAAAAAAGCTAAAAAGAATTTATGTATTAATTTCACTGATTGGCAAATAGTAAAAATCATGACGTTAACGTACCAAGCAGTATTGCATATTGATTATGTGCCTACAATTAGCGTATTTAGGGAGTTGCTTACTAAAATCCTTTTTAAGTAAGCTTTTTAGGTATGTTGATTCTTGGGCTAGAACTTTATTTTTGCGGTATCGCCAGCACCCAGTAACTTATATTGTGGTTTAACAAAGCTTGCGTGTACTGCACCTAAACTTTTAGGGAACGATATGGCAAGCTCATCTACTGTTGTAAATGTGTGCTTCGCTTGAAAAACAATTTCTAGGTCGTGCGCTTCGTTGTCGTTGTTGTTGTTGTTGTTGTTGTTGCTGGTGGTAAAAGTGACGCGTTCAAACACGATAACTTGCTGATTTACACGTAAGCTCGTTTTTTGTTTAAGTGCATTTTTTGCAAACTCTTCTTGTTGCTCTGCACTTAAGTTTGTAGGCATAAGCTTATCAATATCGCCCATAAGCCATGCTTGCTCGCTTTGCAGCGCTGAAATTAAGTGCTCAGCATTAGTTAATACTTTAACCTCAACTTGCCCGTCTCTTAAAATTACTTGGGCTGTTGTGTTTTTTAATACATGGGCGCTCACTTGAGCGCTCATACTTGTTAAAATACACGCGAGCATTAGCCATTTTAATTTTTTTAAAAAATACATAATTACTACCTTTTATTGAGGTTGCTCAATAATTGCTTTACAAATAAGGGTGTTGTCGGTTTCTAAGTCTTCGCCCCATATGAATTTTGCGTTTTCATCCCAGTTAATATCGTCGTAACCGTCTTTTGGTCCTACATCGGCAAAGTTGTGCTCTACTGCATTAGCCCAGTTTGCGTTATCAAAGTTACTTTGCAGCCAGTTAGTTGGTGCTTCTTTTGACATAAACGTACAAACGCCTTCGCCCGCGACAGGGTTTGATTCGCTTTCGCATAATTTGTTGAGCGGCGCTTTGTGCAGTATTTCGCATTTAAAGCTTTTATCGCTTACGGCAACTACTTTATTTGTATCGGTGTCGGTAAGTTGCATAATAAAACCGCCATCACCCATTTGCTGTTTTTTAGCGCCGATGTATTCAAGCCCAGTGTCGTTTTGCTTAAAGTCTTTAATTATTAAATTAAGCTCAATAGGGTAGTTTGCAGAAAACGTAATACTTTCGGCATTAAATGAACGCTCTGTGGTTATAGGCACAGAATCTTCAACAAGTAACTGCTCGCCTATGTAGGCTGTAAACCAGTTATCAGCCCAAGCTTCTAGCTTTAAGTTATGCTTGCCCGTAATGGCAGGATTTGTATTTTGCTTACTGACTGTTGGAGTAAGGTGATTTGGTTGCGGACCTCTACAAAATGTACCTGTTTGAACTTTGCCACCATTACTGATGGTTTTTTGTTTAAAGCTATAGCAGTCTTTTCCCTGTGATGCAGGGCTGTAGGTAGTAAAGTAGTTCTCGCCTTTGTATGAGTAGCTCATTGTACGGCTGCCGTTTTCAGAGATTGTGTGCGTTAGGTTTTCAACGCCTCCTTGTGGCGGGCGCAAGTCGGCTCTTATACCTTGAGTATCGCCACTAAGTGGTGACACTCTTGGTAATTTTGCGGTATCTACTTCACCAACTAAGCACTGAATAATATACGGCGGCGTAGCTGATGTTTGGTAGCGATAGCCAAATGTGTCGTCGGTTTGTCCGTTACATACATCAAGGTCACCTTTGGCAATTGCACTGCCGTCTGGGTTTTTACTGCCATACAGCGGGTAACCATCGTAAGCCCAACCAATAATGGCATCGCTTGTTTGGTTTTTCATTGTGTCAATCATACACGTTGGCGATACATGATAATGGTAGTCATCACCTCGTCCTGCGTGTCCGCCACAAATATCTAACTGTCCGAGTGCTAAAGTGTCGTGTTTTTCATCGTAGCTATTTACGTCCAACTCACCTTGCGAAGAATAGTCGTATATTGGTACGCCGTTAACGGCAACACCTACGGCTGCATCAATTGTTGTTATTGTTTTTGCTTTTTTAGGATTTAGCTTTATAGGTGCTACGTAGTCTTTAGCTGGAACAGGTATTTGCTCGTTAGTACCTGTAATACCAGTCATTACTTCATGATCAGGATAAGTAGATGAGGCAATATAAGCATATTGTTCATCGCACGTAACAGATACGCTTTGATCAAACCCTGCATTACTTACTGATTGTGTAATAGCATCGCAACGAGGTGATTTTACGTTAGCGGTTAAATATGATTTATCAGGCTTTGGTTGCTCATTTGGTTTTGGTCTTGTATTAGGTTTGTGTTCGGCACTACTGGCGCTTCGCGAGTATTTAACCGTCATACTTGCAGTATCGAGCGTAATATCTTTTACAGCAGCGAGTAATGCTGAGCGATCTACTTTTGTATCGCTATTAAAGGTAACCGGTGCAGATAACGCGTATACAGTATAAGTATAGCTTTTTTCACCTGGGCCTTTAGAGCAAGGCGGCGCGTATTGGTTTAAATCGTTTACGCTATTAGAGCCTACTTCACCGAGGGTTTCGCCCGCTTTAATTTGTGTTTTATCGGCGGAAATGTTGTACATGGTCCAATACCAATGCATTCCCTCTGGCGCTTTATGATCCATAATTAATGCATAATATTTGGTTGCCTTAGGTGCACCACTCCAGTTAAGTGGGGGGCTAATGCTTTGCCCATCGCACGTATAAGTAATAGGCAAATTACCGCCATCACTTACTTTTGAGCTGGTTAGAGTAAAATCATTGAGGTTTGATTGTTCAAGTGATTGGCTGTTTTGCTCGTTGCAGGCACTTAAGGTTAAGCAGCACAGTGCACTGAGTAAAAAGGCATGGGTATTTTTCATCATTTAAAACTCCAAAGATAAAGAGTACATGGTAAGAATTAGCTATTAAGAGTGTAGTTCTCAAATGTAGGGCAATTATGTAGTTTTAAACTTTTTTTATTAAGGGCTGGCGTTAAGTTGTGAGCTGCTTACGGGGATAAAAGACTGGGTATGGAAGAAAACATTAACTTAAGTATGGCGTTATTTACACTCAGTTAAATAACGCTAAAATCCTTATTTTAAATAAGGATTTTCTCCCATTGCGACGACCACACAAAAAATTCTTAAATCTAACTCTAGCTGGTGATAACTCGGCTCCATATGGCAGCAAAGTTGATAAAAGCCTTTGTTGTGATCTTTTTCTTTAAAGTGGGCAAGCTCATGTACCACTAACGCTTTTAATAATGGCTCGGGAGCACGCAGTAAGTCGCTGTTTATCGCTAAATCGTGTTTGCGGGTTTTACCTTGCATTCGATACGTATGTGTACCAAGTGCATTAGTAACCATGTCGCCTTGCTTTTTAAATGCCGCACGGCCAAATGGTGGCGCATTTTTTAAATACTGTTTTTTAAGCTCGGTTGCATAGCTATAAAGTAGTTTATCGCTAGTAATGGTATGTGCTTGCGGGTACTTTTTAAGTAAGTAGTCACATACCTTGTTGTTATTTATAAGGCTTAATACTTGCTCAACAATGTTAGCTGGGTAGCCGGTAAAGTAACGTGCGTATTCACTCATTATTATTTCTCTGTCGTTTTACTTTTAAAAAAGTGCTTGCTGGTGGGCTTCTTTTTCGCCAGTAAATGGGTTTAATGCTTTGTGATCATAACCAAGGTCTTTGCAAAACTGCCTTGCTAATAATGGCGCTTCTCGGTTATCTGCCGTATGAAAAAACACATAGGGCGTTTTTCCTTCATCAAGCCATTGTTTTACTTTACTTAGCCACGGTTTATAAAAGGGTTTAAAGTCATTTTGTAAATCGGCTATTACAAAGCGCGCCATAGGCTCTGAGCCAGTAGCTATTGCATGTACCGGTAAGTGGGGCTTTTTTTGCTGTGCATCTATTAGCGCTTCGGTTGTTGGTTTTACCGCAAATAGGGCGCGGGTATCCATCGATATGCGATTTAGGTTGTTTGCCATTAATAACTGATTAAGCGCTATTTCGGCTTCACCCTTTTGAAAAAATGCAGTATGACGTACCTCTACGCCGTAATTAACCTCTTTTGGTAATAGGCTAATAAATTGGGCGAGTTTGGGTAAGTCACCAGGGCCAAATGCTTTAGGTAATTGCAGCATGATTTGCCCGGTTTTTTCTAAAATAGGGGAGAACAAGTTAAGCCAATCAGTAAGCTCGGTTTGAACATTAGTAAGATGCAGCTCGTGGCTAAAGCGACGATTAAACTTAAACGTAAATTTAAAATCGTCGGGTACGCTGTTTGCCCAGCGCAATACGGTGCTTGGCGATGGGTCAGCGTAAAAGCTGGTATTGCCTTCAACTGAGTTAAAATGTTGGGCGTATTGGCTAAGCATATCGGCGTTTTTACATTGGCTTGAAAATAAATTGCCTTTCCATGCGTTGCTCGACCACTGAGGGCATCCAATATATAACATACAAACTAGCGCCTTATTATAAAGTGGCGATAGTGTAGCAAATAACAAAACGAGCTGCTGTAAATTCAGGGGCAAAAGCGGCACACGCCCTAGCATCTTAATGTTAGTTGAGTATAATGCAGGGCTTAATTTGATTATTTTTAGATTGCTAGCGGCTTTATTTGTATTGTGGTGACCTGTTTTTTAAATCACACGCCTTAAAACAAATAAATATAACCGTTTAAGCCTTTTATCTGACAGGAAAACTATGCGCTCTATATATTGCGGACAGCTAAATAAAACTCACGTAGATCAAGAAGTTGAACTATGTGGCTGGATCAACAAACGACGTGACCTTGGTGGACTTATCTTTGTCGATTTACGCGATAGAGAAGGTTTAGTACAAGTTGTATTCGACTCTGACATTGAAGAGTTAATGAGTTCAGCTAACACACTTCGCCAAGAATTTTGTGTTCAGCTAAAAGGTACTGTACGTGCACGCCCTGATAGCCAAGTAAATAAAGATATGGCAACAGGTGAAATTGAAGTTTTAGGTACTGAGCTTACAATTATTAACCGCTCTGAACCGCTTCCACTTGATTTTAACCAAGTAAACTCAGAAGAGCGTCGTTTAAAATACCGTTACTTAGACCTACGTCGTCTAGAAATGAGTGACCGTATTAAATTACGTGCTAAAGCAAGCAGCTTTGTTCGTCGCTTTTTAGATGAAAACGGCTTTTTAGACATCGAAACACCTGTACTTACTAAAGCAACGCCAGAAGGCGCACGCGATTACTTAGTGCCAAGCCGCGTTCATAAAGGTAGTTTTTACGCTTTACCACAGTCTCCACAGTTATTTAAGCAATTGTTGATGATGTCGGGTTTCGACCGTTACTACCAAATTGTTAAATGTTTCCGTGATGAAGATTTACGTGCCGATCGTCAACCAGAATTTACCCAAATAGATATAGAAACCTCGTTCATGAGCTCTGATCAAGTACGTGGTATGACTGAAAAAATGATCCGCGAGATGTGGCAAACATTGTTAAACGTTGATTTAGGCGATTTTCCAATCATGCCTTACAGCGAGGCAATGAGCCTTTACGGTTCTGATAAGCCTGATTTACGTAACCCAATGAAGTTAGTTGATGTTGCAGATTTAGTTAAAGATGTAGAGTTTAATGTTTTCTCAGGTCCAGCTAACGACGAAAAAGGTCGTGTTGCTGTATTAACTGTACCGGGTGGCGCTAAGCTTTCTCGTAAACAGCTTGACGATTACACTAAGTTTATTGGTATTTACGGCGCTAAAGGCATGGCGTGGATGAAAGTAAATGACCACACTGCAGGCGCTGAGGGTGTTCAATCACCAGTGGCTAAGTTTTTAAGCGAAGACGTAATCACAAAATTACTTGAGCGTACTAATGCACAGTCTGGCGATATTATTTTATTCGGTGCCGATAAGCGCAATACGGTAAATGAAGCAATGGGCGCACTGCGCGTTAAGATTGGTGTTGACTTAGAAATCACTAACCTTAATAGTTGGGCACCACTTTGGGTTGTAGACTTCCCAATGTTTGAAGAAGATGACGAAGGCACATTACATGCTGTGCATCATCCATTCACTGCACCAAAAGATATTACTGCAAGTGAGCTTGAAGCAAATCCAGCTGCGGCTATTTCAGATGCCTACGACATGGTATTAAACGGCTACGAAGTGGGTGGCGGTTCGGTACGTATTCATAATGCAGATATGCAAGAAACTGCATTTAGAATTTTAGGTATTAACGAGCAAGAGCAACAAGACAAGTTTGGCTTTTTACTTGATGCACTTAAATACGGTACACCACCACATGCTGGTTTAGCATTTGGTCTTGACCGTTTAGCAATGCTTTTATGTGGTACCGATAACATTCGTGACGTTATTGCTTTCCCTAAAACAACACAAGCGTCGTGTTTATTAACTAACGCGCCTAGTAAGCCTAATATGGATTCGTTAGCTGAGCTTGCAATTAGTGTTGTTGAAAAATCGATACCTAGCGAAGAGTAATTTTTGTTTAGCTTATTGAGCTAAATTTAAAAACCCTTAAGTTATATGCTTAAGGGTTTTTTTGTGGTTAAATTTACAGCAACATGTATTTTAATCGAATAGACGAAAAAGGAATTATTATGTCGATCAATGCAACCTTATTTGGTGAGTTCTTAGTTTTTTTTATTGTGCTGAGTATTCCTATTTTTGCTGTAATTAGCTACAAAATAGGTAAGCGTAAAAGTACTATGCCGGGGGTTTTAGCTTTTGTGGGTGGCTGTTTAGCGCTATTTCCACTATTTGCTTTGATTTTTATTGCAGTGCTTGCGCTTAAAAAAGATTTACCTAAAAATAGCGTCTATGCCCATTAAAAACTAGGTTAATAGTGTCAATTTCAAATAATAATCACTACTTCGACGAGCAATTTAATGCTTTGCAGCGCGAAGAGCAACTAACTGAAAATTCTGAGTTTGAAGAGTGCACATTTACCGATTGCGACTTTTCAGGCGGGCAGTTTAAAAATTGCCGATTTATACAGTGCAACTTTAAAAACTGTAATTTATCGTCACTTAAATGGAACTACAGCTCGCTTGAAGATGTAAGTTTTAGCCACTGTAAATTAAATAGTCTGCAATGGACTGACGTAGATTGGCCAGCGCTTAGTATTAACGCACCGGTGAGTTTTAATTATTGCGAGCTCAGTAATAGTTCTTTTTTTGAATTAACCCTCAAAGCCCTCAAACTAACACACTGCTTTGCCAAAAATGTTGATTTTAGACATGCTGATTTAAGCGGTAGTGAATTTACAGGAACAGATTTTCGCGATAGTGAGTTTTTTCAAACTAACTTAACAAAATGTGATTTTGTAGGTGCGACAGCGTTTAATATAGATTTGAATAATAATATTTTAGCGAATGCTAAGTTTGATCGCTTCGAAGCACTAAACTTGCTTACCAGCCTTAATATAGAACTATGTGATTAATTTAGTTTAATATGATTACATATCTAGAAGCGGCAGCTTGGCTGGGCTTCTAGATACTGCGTGACTGCGTAATTAACGGCTTGGGCCATTTTTATTACGTGCACTGGCAAGCTGTCTTGCGATTTCTAATAACGCAGGTGAAATATCTTCAGCGCCATCTTTAATTAGTTTTGTAACGTCACCTGATGAAAACAAACCGTCACGTGGTGATTTAATACCTAACTCACGAACAAAATCCTTCGTTTTACCTGTGCTGCCTGTTTCAATAAACTTAAAAATAATACGTTCATTGTTGTTTTTAGCAGGGGTTTTTAGTGTTTCGATTTCGTCATGTATTGCCGTTAGTTTGTCTTCTAAAATTTCTATACGTTCTTGAATGCTATTGTATGATTTCATTTATTGGATCTTTTACTAAATATATTTAAACAATGGCGGCTATTATCGCATAGTTTGTCAATAGAGAATGCAAACCTATAAAGTAAAAGTTATTTTTAATTAAAAACAATAATTTATATAAGTTTAAATATGCAAAAAACACTTAAAAAGCTTTTTATGTTAAGCGCACTAGCTCTAAGTGCATCAGATATAAGCACATCAGCAATAAGCGCGACAAGCTATGCAAACGATGGCGTTATGACTGATGAAAGCCGCAATCGCACTATTCCTATCAATATTATATTGCCAAGTAACAATGCTAAGTGTACAGCGCAAGTAAAATGCCCTGTAGCGTTTATTAACGCAGGTTACGGGATTAGCCATAACGGGTATACGTTTGCCAGTAATGCGTTTAATCAGCGTGGATATTTAACAATAGCCGTTGCACATGAGCTAAAAAGTGACCCTTACTTAAACCGTGAGCAGCCTTACTTAACAACTCGCATGGAAAACTGGCATCGTGGCGTAGTAACGCTTAAGTTTTTAGTTAATGAGCTATCGAGTAAATACCCAGCGTACGACTTTACAAAACTCACCTTATTTGGGCACTCAAACGGCGGGGATATTTCCGCATTATATGGCTCTATTTATCCAAACGAAGTTAGCACTATTATTACGCTCGATCATCGCCGCATGTTGATCCCGCGCAATAAAAACATTCGCGTACTTACTCTACGCGGTAGTGATTACCCAGCTGATGCGAATGTGCTGTTAAACGATTCAGAGCTGAATAAGTTTCCTGTTACGCAAATAATGATAGAAAAATCGCGTCATAACGATATGTACGATGGCGGGCCAAAATGGCTGGTGGATAGAATGAGTAAAGAAGTAGAGGGATTTTTAGATAGTAAAAGTTAGGTATATAAAAGTTAAATCACAGCGCAGTGTTACCTGCGCTATATTAATTTCACGGCAGTTATTCTACCAGTTCACTTACAATAACTGGGTTATTGTGTAGTGTTTTATGCACTGGGCATTTGTCGGCTATTTCGAGTAAACGCTGACGCTCTGGCTCTGTTAAGTCGCCACGTAAGGTGATTTTACGGGTAATGGCTTCAAGGTTACCGGTTTGCTCACAATCGTCGCAATCTTTGTTGTAATCGCGAGTGTGATCAAGTTCTACTTTAACATGCTCCAGTGGTAAGTTTTTACGTGTAGCGTACATACGTAGTGTCATGGCCGTACAGGCACCAAGCCCCGCTAATAAGTGATGATACGGATCGGGGCCTAAGTTTTTACCGCCTACTTTTATTGGCTCATCTGCAAGCCAAGTATGATCTTTTGTACTTACGTGCTGAGTAAATACATGGTCTTTTTCTTCAACAAGTACATTACCACCCGTTAAACTTGCCGTGTATTTAGTTTTGTCGTACTTAACATAACGGTTTGCCCACGTTGCAATTATTTGTGCTGCGTAGTCGGCATCGTTTTTATTTGTTAAAAGGTGATCGGCGTTATCTAGGCTAATAAAGCTTTTAGGATGCTTAGCTGATGCATAAATTTTTTCAGCTTCACTAATATTTACAGTCGCATCAATAGGGGAGTGCATTACTAATAATGCGCGCTTAAGTTTACTTATGTGGCTTTTATCGTACTTGGCTATATCGTCAATAAATTGCTTTTTAATGGTAAATTCACGACCAGCTAAGTTAACTTTAGCTTCCCCTGATGCGTTAATTTCATCAAGGTGTGCTTCAAAGTTATGCGCTACGTGCTGCGCATCTGACGGTGCGCCAATGGTTGTAATAGCCGATACTTCAGGAATATGCTCAGCAGCAGCAAGAACGGCTGCCCCGCCTAAACTGTGGCCAATGAGTAGTTGCGGCGGAGCAAAATGTTCACGTAAATGATTTGCCGCAGATACTAAATCTTGAATGTTTGATGAAAAGTTACTGTTAGCAAAATCACCATCACTATTACCTAAACCGGTAAAGTCGAAACGCAGTACGGCGATACCTTGTTGTGTGAGTGCACGGCTAATCCGTGTAGCTGCTGCAATGTCTTTACCGCATGTAAAGCAGTGTGCAAATAGCGCGTAAAACTTAACGTCACCAGAGGGAAGTTCAAGTTGGCCGGCAAGTTCTAAATCGCCGCTTTTAAAAGATACTTTTTGTCGCATGGGGAGCCTTATTTACACAAATAAAATATATTCTAATAATAAACCAGAGATAGTTACTAAACCTTGCAAATTCAACGTTTTTTTATCAGTTGATCTTGATCAAGCAAAGTGACAGTGACTATGCCTTGCGGACATATGTCCTTATTTTTTTGAGGTCATTTGTCTATCCTCGCATAGCGCTATAATGAAGGCTTTGCTACTTTATATAAGTAATTTAGCACTATTAAAAGCAACTCACTTCACACAACCTATTCACTGGAACGTACAATGCAATTACCTACTGTTGATTATAAAGCTCCCGATGCGGCTGCACAATTTGTTGAATCGTTAAGAAATACTGGATTTGGCGTTTTAAAAAACCACCCAATCCCACAGTCTTTAGTTGAGTCTATTTACAAAAATTGGCAAGACTTTTTTAACTCAGAGCAAAAGCACGACTTTTTATTCTCTAAAGAAACTCAAGACGGTTACTTTCCGCCTTCAGTATCAGAAGTAGCGAAAGGCTTTACAATAAAAGACATTAAAGAGTACTTTCATGTGTACCCTAAAGGTCGCGTTCCTGCCCAGCTTGAAGCTGATGTACGTGAATACTACCGTTTAGCAAGTGAATTTGCTGGCACATTGTTAAGCTGGGTTCAGGCTGAAGCACCAGCTGATGTACGTGCTAAGTTTTCAATTGATTTAAAAGACATGATTGCCGATTCTGAGCAAACATTGTTACGTATCCTACATTATCCACCAATGACGGGTGATGAAGAGCCTGGTGCTATTCGCGCAGCAGCCCATGGCGATATCAATTTATTAACTGTATTACCAGCTTCTAATGAGCCTGGTTTACAAGTTCAAAAAACAGATGGCGGTTGGTTAGACGTGCCATGTGATTTTGGCAGCTTAATTATTAATATCGGCGACATGCTACAAGAAGCGTCGGGCGGGTATTTCCCATCGACAATTCACCGTGTAATTAACCCAACGGGTAAAGCATCTACTAAATCGCGTATTTCATTACCGTTATTTTTACACCCGCATCCAGATGTTGTGCTTTCAGAGCGCTACACGGCAGATAGCTACTTGCAAGAACGTTTGCGTGAGTTAGGTGTTAAGTAACTCTAATACTTAGAGTAATTAAGTATAAACAAAAAACGGCCTATGGCCGTTTTTTGCATTTTTAAGCAACTTGATCACAGGTTTAATTTTAATAAACTATGCTCAATTGCCTGCAACGTAAATAATGGCATGCATTCTTAGCTACTACAGGTATAATGCGCGCAACTGGCTAATGTAGCCTTATTTAAAAGAGAGTTTATATGAGTTTTGAAGGTTTAGGTTTATCACAGTCTTTGGTTAATGCGGTTTTAGAAAAGGGCTATGAAACGCCAACGCCGATTCAGGCTCAAGCAATTCCTGCAATTATTGAACGCCGTGACGTTATGGCAGCAGCGCAAACAGGTACAGGTAAAACAGCGGGTTTTACATTACCACTTATTGAGCGCTTGTCGTCGGGTCCTAAAGCTAAAAGCAATCACGTACGTGCGCTTATTTTAACGCCTACACGTGAACTTGCTTTGCAAGTAAGTGAAAACGTTGAAGAGTACGCTAAGCATTCTGATGTGAGCTCATTTGTAGTTTACGGTGGCGTTAAAATTAACCCACAAATGCAGCGTCTTCGTAAAGGTGTTGATATTTTAGTAGCAACGCCGGGTCGTTTAATCGACTTACATAATCAAAATGCAGTTAAATTTGATAGCGTTGAAGTGCTTGTACTCGATGAAGCTGACCGCATGTTAGACATGGGCTTTATTCACGACATTAAACGCTTAATTGCTAAAATGCCTGCTAAACGTCAAAACTTGATGTTTTCGGCTACATTTTCAGATGAAATTCGAGCATTAGCTAAAGGGTTAATTAATGACCCAGTTGAAATTTCAGTTGCAGCAAAAAATACCACTGCAAAAAGTGTTACTCAGTGCGTTTACGCGGTAGATAAAACACGTAAAACAGCATTGCTAAGCCACTTAATTCGCACTAACGATTGGCAACAAGTATTAGTGTTTAGCCGTACAAAGCACGGTGCTAACCGCTTAGTTAAACAACTTGAACGCGATGACATTGTAGGCGCGGCTATCCATGGTAATAAATCACAAGGCGCACGTGTTAAAGCACTTGATGGTTTTAAAAATGGTGAAGTACGCGTATTAGTAGCAACAGACATTGTTGCACGTGGTTTAGACATTGTTGAATTACCGCATGTTGTTAACTACGACTTACCAAACGTATATGAAGATTATGTTCATCGTATTGGCCGTACAGGCCGTGCTGGTGCGTCGGGTCATGCGATTTCGTTTGTAACGGTTGATGATGCTGTTGATTTATACGGTATTGAACGCTTTATTGGTGAGCTTATTCCACGTGCTGAGGAAGACGGTTTTGAGCCTATTAACCCAGTAGCTGAACGCGCATTAGATGCTCGCCCACTGCCGGCAAAAAAGCCTAAGAAAAAGCAGCCTTTTAATAAGCCTAAATCTGATAGCAGCAAGCCTAACAGCAAAAAGCCGAACAATGGTGGTAATGGTACCGGCCCACGCCGTGGTGGTTCTAAAAAGCCAGCTGCTAAAACAGATGACAGCGCGCAAAACCCATGGGCAAAGCGTGAATCTGTTGGCGGTAATGGCCAACGCCGTCGTCGCACAAATAATGATTAATCATTATTAGTGATTGCACTAGTGTTTAATTAATTTAGAATTTAGTTAAAGGCAGATACAAAAAACGCGCTCCCTTCTTTAATTAAATAGAAGCAGCGCGTTTTTTATTGTTTGTAATTTGTACTTACTGTATTGCCTGCCTGATTAAATAGTTAATACCTAAACCTACAAATAAAGTAACACTTACGCTAAGTAATGTGCCGAGCATAACGTACTCGGTAAGTTTTTTATCTTTGCTTGCACTTAAATCGCCAAACCTAAATACCGACTTTGCCGCAAGTAAAAAGCCAAGCCCTGCAAATTGGTCAAGCAATATAAAGCTCAGCATAAGTACGCGCTCAAGCATACCTATGCTTTGCCCTGCAAGCGGTAAGCTACCAGTACTTGAAAAGTTACTTGTTAAACGCTCTAACATCATTCTTATAAATACGGCGCTGGGACTCAAAATAATTAAATAACCGCATACCACCCACAGTATTTTGGGATCAGTGAGCATATTTTTAATTGCAGCCATAAAGCTATTGTTATCAGTTAGCCAAATACTGAGCGCAATAATAACGAGTATGTGCGCTATTTGATCTAGTACAAAAGGTACCACGCCTTTATTAGAATACGATTTAGCTATATCAATAAAATAATGGCTCAGCATAATGCTCGCCGTGGCAATTAAAACACTGCTTAGTTGCTGCCACCCAAAGGTGTATTCCCACACGGTAATAATGAGTGCACTTGTTACACCATGCACTAGTACATGAAAATAAAGCTTACTGGCTTTAAAGTGACGGGTATTTCTGTCGTTTACCCAACTCATAGGTTGCCAGTAAAAATCAGCGAGTAAGTGGCCAATAATAAGCGCGACCAGTAAAAGTGAAAACGCCATTATTCACCTCCTTTAATTATATTTTTTATAACGTGTTGTGTGTGCTTAATAAAGCGCTCTATAAGTTGGTAGTGCGCTAAATTTAGTAGTTTGGTTACGTTTTCGCGACTTGTTTTAAGCTCTTTAGCCAGTGCCGCGTGGCTGTTGTCTGGTGATGTTAAATAGACATACAGGGCATTTGCTTGTTTTTGTGTGATTTTAGTGAGCAATACGTCGGCAAAGGCTAAATTAAGATTTAAGCTTTCATCGAGCTGCTGCTCGTTAATATTAAAAACAAAGCGTTGATTGCCTATTTTATCAAGGCCTTGCCCCGAAAGAGTAAAAGCAGAACCGGTTGCTGTCTTTATATCGCTGCGTGGGTTATCTATTTGCCCAAGTGCCAAGCTTTGTCGTAGTTCATAACCTGACGATTTAAGGTGTAAATATACAAGTATGGCATTTTTAAAAAGGAGCTCAGGATTGTTAACTTGTAACTGAAAGGCATCGCCTCGGTATATATTCCAAAGTGTTTGCTCCCCCGAAATGTTTCGCAAACTTTGCTCTAGTTGATAAAGCATGGCATCGTATTGCTGCTTAGGGATTGTTTGCGATTTAATAATATCGCCGCTAATCACACCAATCATAAAAATCTCAAAATGGTTACTTTTTAATATGTAACCAATATTGGTTACATAAGGGTATGTAACTAATTTAGGTTACTTAAATATAAATTGCAAGGTACACTTATTTTATAACGTTACTTTTATTGCTATTAATCCTTACTAGGACACTAAATGACTTTACAAAACGAGCAGCAAAGCACGAAACCACGGGTCGGTATTTTTGTTGATGTGCAAAATATTTATTACACGTGCCGTGAGAGTTACGGGAAAAATTTTGACTACAATGCGTTTTGGCGAATGATGGAGGCGCAATACAATATTGAGTGTGCTTTTGCGTATGCTATTTATCGAGGAGATGAAAAGCAAAATCAGTTTCAAAATATTTTGCGTGCGATTGGTTTTGACGTAAAGCTAAAGCCATTTATTCAACGCCGTGATGGAAGTGCTAAAGGCGATTGGGATGTAGGCATAACAATAGACATGTTAGAGCAGGGTAAAAATCTTGATAAAGTTATTTTGCTCTCTGGCGATGGTGACTTTGCTTTGTTACTTGGGCATTTAAAAAGTCAATATAATGTACCGTGCGATGTATACGGTGCTGACAGGTTAACTGCTGAGGTATTAAAACAAAGCGCAGAGCAATTTCATTTAATTGATAATACTTTGCTACTTTAACAGTAAAAAATAGTTAAAAAAGTGCAAGCTAAGTGCCTGCAACATGAGAGATTTTAATACAAAGTCGTAATAGATGAATTAAGCCTTATATAGGCTTTTTTTATTACTGTAATCAATTGGGTTTGCTAAATGATTATGGTAATTTTAAAGCATAACGAGTTACCAAGGACTAACATGCTTCATTACAGCAACATGCCACTAGATAGAGGCTCAAATTTTCGTAAAGACCCATCGTGGCTTAAAGCGCAAATGTCGGCGCAAAGTAAATGGGTTTTAGTTAAAAATAATCAAACTCTATTTATTAAAGATACCCCTAAAGTAAGCTATTTAACGTATCAACAAGTGGCACATTTAGATTTAACGAGTGCTATTTTTGTTGGTTTAAACAATGCTAAACATGGTGTGTTTGCATTGGATGTCTCTGATCTGGATGAAAGCGTACTTTCGCCTTTAATAGAGGGCGCTCAGTTTTTTGATATTCGCCAATATGGGCCTCAAGTAACCATTAAATATGCCTCAATAGCCGCCCTTGCGAGAGGGTTATGTTATTGGCATGCCACGCATCGTTTTTGTGGGCGCTGCGGTAGTAAAAACCGTTCAGTGGAAGCCGGGCATTCTCGTGTATGTGAAAACGAAAACTGTAAGCATCCTACATTCCCGCGCACCGATCCTGCGGTAATTATGGTCGTTACTAAAGTCTTTGCTGACGGAGTAGAACGCTGTTTATTAGGTCGCCAAGCTGCGTGGCCCACAGGTATGTATTCGTCGCTTGCTGGATTTGTAGACCCAGGGGAGACACTGGAACAAGCTGTTGCGCGTGAAGTTAAAGAAGAGGCAGGCATAGAAGTTGATAACGTACGTTATGTTGCATCTCAGCCATGGCCGTTCCCATCGTCAATTATGCTTGGTTTTTTTGCAGAGGCGACATCTGAGGAAATTAACGTAGATAAAGAAGAGCTAGACGATGCAAAATGGTTTAGTCGTGAAGACTTAGAGCAATTTGGTAATTGGCACGAAGAAGGCGAGCATTTAAAGCTGCCTAGAACCGATTCTATCTCTCGTTATTTAATTGAGCATTGGCGCACAAACCCTTAAGGATTAACAATGTCGAGTAAAAGTAATAAAAACACTCAGCTGGTATCATCAGGGCGAAAAAAAGCCTATACACATGGCGTAGTAAACCCTGTTGTACAGCGTGCATCTACCATTGTATTTGATACTGTAGCCGATTTAAAAGAAGCAGCTAAAACCCGTGGCGATAAAACGTTATTTTATGGGCGCCGAGGAACAACAACACACTTTGCGCTGCAAGAAGCGATTACAGAACTTGAAGGCGGCGAAGGGTGTGCATTGTACCCTTGTGGCGCTGCGGCGATCAGCCAAGTATTTTTATCGTTTTTAAAAACCGGTGATCATATTTTAATGGTTGATAACGTGTACGAACCAACTCGTGATTTTTGCGATAAAATTTTAGTGGGGCTGGGCATTACAACAACCTATTACCCGCCAACCATTGGCGCAGGTATTAAAGATTATATTCAGCCAAATACTAAAGTGTTGTTTTTAGAATCTCCAGGTTCTATTACGATGGAAGTGCAAGATGTGCCCGCTATGGTAAAAGTAGCTAATGAGCACAACGTAATGACCATGCTTGATAATACCTACGGTAACGGCTTACATTATCGCCCGTTAGAGCACGGTGTTGATATTAGTATTCAAGCTGCAACAAAGTATATTGTTGGCCATTCAGACGTGATGATGGGGGTGGCTGTTGCTAATAAAAAGTACTGGCCAACCTTGCGCGAAAACTCATACTTACTAGGGCAATGTACCAGTGCCGATGATGCGTATTTAGCACTTAGAGGCTTGCGTACAATGGGTGTGCGTTTAAATCAACATGAAAAAGCAGCATTAGAAGTAGCTAAATGGCTTGAGCAACATGAGCTTGTTGATCATATTCGACACCCCGCATTTGAAAGCTGCCCAGGGCATGAGTTTTTTAAACGTGACTTTGATGGCAGTAATGGGTTGTTTTCATTTGTGATGAAAACCGGCAATCAAAAAGCGATTGATGCATTTTTAGATAGCCTTGAGCATATCAAAATGGGTTTTTCGTGGGGCGGTTTTGAAAGTTTGGTAACGGCTAATTTAACCATGAAAGGGTTGCGCTCAAATACAGGTTGGGATTTAGGGCCGGTTATTCGTTTGCACATAGGCCTTGAAGATGTTGAAGATTTAATTAGCGATTTAAGCCAAGCACTTGAGGTTTATAAGCAGTATTTATAATTTATATCGCAATTTATACTGTTACATTTAAATGTATTGTTACAAAGCTCACCACAGGTGAGCTTTTTTTTGCTGGTAATTCAAGGTGTTTACACTTAGTGTGGATAAATACACAGAAAATAAAAAGTCATTAAGGATAGTCAATGGCAACACCATTACCGATAAACGTAGGGCGATTAACGCAAATAGCGGGATTTGAGCTTGTACGTATGTTTTTAACTAAACGTGGACTTATTGCATTAGCTGCCTTTGCATTGGTGTGGCTAATAATACTGCGCTACCCAATAGGGCAGGCAGTAGGCATTGTAAGTGCGCCTGATTTTGAGCAAATAGCCCGTGATATATCAGGTTCTATTGGTTTAAGTAAATTATTGGATTGGCCTGAGGCCGAATTTGCTATGTACTGGTTAATAGCCCTTTATAGCTTTCCCGTTTTTGGTTTATTTATTTGTAGCGACCAAACGGTAGGCGATAGAGAGCGCGGCACACTAAGGTTTTTATCACTGCGCTCCACTCGCTTTGAAATACTGTTTGGCCGTTTTTTAGGACAGCTAGGAGTATTAGCATGTTTGGTGGGTATAACACTTGTGGCTACACTAGCGGTATTGTGTTTTAGAGATCCAAGTTTACTGGCTGGTGGTTTTGCCCGTGCGCTTTCTATATTTTTAATATTAGTGATTACTTTGTGCCCATTTGTAGCACTAATGACGTTAATTAATACCTTTGCTCGCTCATCGCGTTTATCTATTGTATTGGCAATTTTATATTTTGCAGCAGGCGGTATTGTAGTTGGTATATTGCAATGGCAAATACCCGCATTAGGCTTGCTTGATTATTTATTTCCGGGTGTGCAAATAGAGCTATTAGCGGGGCAAAATTTACCATTATTGAGCGCTGTGGCTATTCCCCTTGTGCAAACTGCGGTATTACTAAGCGTTGCTCAACGTATTTTTGCAAGGAGCTCACTATGAGACCATTAATTACAGCTAGCGGTTTGAGTAAATCGTATGGTGCAAAACTTGCGCTTAATAATGTGGACTTTGAAATTAACAAAGGCGCGCCAGTGGCACTTGTAGGGCCAAATGGTGCGGGTAAAACTACCTTATTTAGTTTGTTGTGCGGCTATATTGCGCCAAGTAAAGGCAGCCTTGAAATATTAGGGCATAAACCTGGTAGTGCTGCTTTATTTAATAAAGTAAGTGCATTACCGCAAGACGCGCAACTTGACCCTCGTTTTAATATAGATAAGCAACTCGCCTTTTATGCAAAGCTACAAGGTATGGGTGCTAAGCATAGTCAAACTGAGGCGCTACGTGTACTTGATTTAGTTGGCTTAAAAGAAATTGCAAAGCAGCGTGCGGGGGATTTATCGCACGGTATGCGCAAGCGCGTTACGATAGCGCAGGCACTTATTGGCGCACCACAAATTGTAATGCTTGATGAAGCAACCGCAGGGCTTGATCCGATTCATGCCAGAGAAGTACGTGAGCTGGTATCAGAATTAAGTGAACAGGCTACATTTATTTTAAGCTCTCACGATTTAACTGAGCTTGAGCGACTATGCTCACAGGTACTTCATTTAGATAAAGGCGTACTAAGCGAGCATCAAACAAAAACTAATAATACCGATAAACACTTTTATACATTAATGCTAAGCGAGGCTTATCAAAATGTTGAGCAACAGCTTCAAGCAATTGCAGGTGTGAGTCGTGTGTATATGAGCCAACATAAAGAATATGTAGTTGAGTATCAGCCAACGAGCGATCCACTTGATATTGCACTACTGAATTTTTGTCATCAACAACACTGGCAGTACAGGCAGTTAGTTAATGGTCATACATTAGAGAATCAAATATTTAAACAGGAGAAAGTATAATGGGTTTACTTAGCGGACTTATGGGTAATGCAAGCGAAGTTGACGATTCTGATTTAGAAAAAATCCTCGCCAATACATTAATTGACGGCGAGCAAGTAGAAAAAGCATATAAAGTAGTACGTGATATGTTTATTTTTACTAATAAGCGCTTAATCTTAATTGATAAGCAAGGTATGACCGGTTCTAAAATGGAAATGGTGAGTATTCCTTACTCTAAAATTACCAAGTTTAGTAAAGAAAGTGCAGGCCATTTTGACTTAGATGCCGAGCTAAAAATATGGGTTGGCTCAGATCCAACACCAATTAGTAAAGAGTTTAAGTCTGGCGATAATATTAACGATGTTTACCGAATTATTAGCCAACACGCGCTTTAATACGGTACATGTTTTAAG
Source organism: Pseudoalteromonas sp. SR41-1 (assembly GCF_014164015.1). NCBI lineage: Bacteria > Pseudomonadati > Pseudomonadota > Gammaproteobacteria > Alteromonadales > Pseudoalteromonadaceae > Pseudoalteromonas > Pseudoalteromonas sp. SR41-1. Next base: position 18,812 of record NZ_JACJEK010000026.1, on the reverse strand, counting down.
TAGTTGTTGACTAGATGTTGCAACTACTTTAATTTTACAGTTTACAACACTTCCTTACAATTAACTTAATAAATACAACTGGTTAGTTAAGTTTTCATTCAGTTTCCTAACGTTAGCATGTGCCTCGACTTTAGCAATACAGCTAGAGCATAAAAAGCAATGTACATAGGGAAGTCTTACAATGAAAAAATTAGCAGTTATTATTTCGAGCATTTTATTATCTAGCACTGCGGCTGCTGCAGACAGCTATAATTCAATTAGTAACCTAAGCTACAAAAATAGCGATAACAACGACACCGTTGCTGTAGATTCTATTTACTACTTATCTCCTAAAAAAACTTTAGGTCCGTACGATCAGTTTGAATACATCAATAAACAAACTAACGTATATGGTGGCTATGCTGATGACGACTTTGGCGATTTAACATCAGTTGGTGGTGAATACTTCATTAATGAATTTGTTGTTGGCGCATCTTACGAAAACCTAGACCCAGATTCAGGTTCTAACAGTGAGCTTTATAAACTGACGGGTGGTTACTTTTTCAACCCTGATTTACTTGCAAAAGTAACACTAGTTGAAAACAAAGACGGCGACGACTACGCATTATTTGATTTAGCTTACAACTACATGCTAAACAGCACAGATTACGTAGGTGTTACACTTACATCAGACGACGATTTTGATTACCGTGCAGTTGCTGCTAAATACTTTATTGATTTACAGCAAGGTAACTACCTAACTTTTGAAGGTAAATACGAAAGCATTGATGACGCAGAAAACCAATGGGTAGCAGAAACTAACTACTACTTCTCAAAAGCAACATCTGTATTTGCTAACTACAACAAGCAAGACACTTACAGCTTTGGTGCTCAACACTTTATCAATAAAAATATTGGTGTAAAGGTGGGTTACGAAAACAACGCTGATGATTCTGATAACGATGCGTACTTTGCTAACATGCGTTTCCAGTTTTAATTAAGTCCCCTACTTAGTTAATACAAAAGTAATATTAAAAAGCCCGCTAAATTTAGCGGGCTTTGTTGTTTATAAACGTTTGATCTTTTAACTATAAACTTTTACTAACCATAATTACGGCTTTTATTATGCTCATCTAAATAACCCCTTTAAGTTATAAATAGAGTTGCCATAAATGGCTAGATTGTTATTAAAGCCATTAAGTAGAGTCGATGATAATAGTTATAAAATAATGAGTATTGGAGTTTTTTGCTGGTAAATAATGGTTATTGGAAAAAACAGATAAAAATATGCACTTATACAAACCTATTTTTTATTATAAATTCAGAAATAATGAATTAATTATAGTCATTATTTTGAGAAATTAGAAAAATTTAGTGAGGGGAGGTTATATTGATGAGGTTTATCGAATAATTAAGTTGTGTTTAATTTAGCGGCAACTTGTACCTTATTTGTTACTTTTTGAGTTTAAATGATGACGGACTATTGTTACGTAGATTTTATTGATACCCGTTGTTTACATTTACTTGTAATTATTTACATTTCAAGTGGTTTTAATTTACCCTCTTATTCAGTTTTTGTTCATTTTTTTGACGTTAGGATGCGCCCCGACTTTAGCTAGACAGCTGAGGCATAAAAAGTAATATTTATAGGGAATTTAAAATGAAAAAATTAGCCGTTATCATTTCGAGCATTTTATTATCAAGCGCTGCAACCACTGCAATAGCTGCAGATACTTACCAATCAATCAGCCATGTAGGATACGTGGATGTAGATGGTGATGACACAATAACTGTTGACTCAACTTATTATTTTTCTCCAAAAGCGACTTTAGGTCCTTACGATCAATTTGAATACATCAATAAGCAAACAAATGTTTATGGTGCATACAGTGATAATGATTTTGGAGATGTTACTAGCGTTGGCGGTGAGTATTTTGTAGAAGATTTTGTATTAGGTGCACAGTACAATAATTTCGATAGTGATTTTGGCTCAAGCACGGATGTAATTGAACTTTCAGCTGGTTACTTCTTTAACCCAAACCTTGTATTAAAAGCAACGTTTATTGATGTAGAAGATGCTGACAATCAGTTTGTGTTTGATTTGGCATATAACCACCAGTTAAACAGCACTGATTATATTGGCTTTACAGTAACAGCAGATGATGAGTTTGATTACCGTGCAGTAGCAGCTAAGTACTTTGTTGATTTACAGCAAGGTAACTACTTGACTGTTGAAGGTAAATTTGAAGATGTTGATGGCGGTTCAAGTAACTGGGAATTAGCATCTAACTACTATTTCAGCAAAGCAACATCGGTTTTTGTTACAGTTAATAAAAATGATGATTACACTCTTGGTGCTCAACACTTTTTCAACAACAATGTTGGTTTAGAAGCAGGTTACGGCAATAACTGGGATGATTCTGATTATGATGCTTACTTTGCAAATTTAAGCTTACAGTTCTAATTTAACTAAAATTAGAATATGAATAAAAAGCCCGCTCATTTGAGCGGGCTTTTTATTCAGCGCTATTTACCAGCCGCAGTTGCGGCCTTCGTTTTGTTTATCTAAATATGTTTGTAATGGTGCAAAGTAATCGAGCATTGCTGTTGCATCCATTTGCGGCTTACCTGTTACAGTTTCAAGCGCTTCTTGCCAAGGGCGAGATGAACCCATTTCAAGCATAGCGTTTAGCCTATCCCCTGCTTCTTTTGAATTATAAATAGAGCAGCGATGAATGGCTTTATCGTTACCGGCAATTTCACATAAGCTGCGATGAAACTCAAATTGTAAAATATGCGCTAAAAAGTAACGTGTATAAGGTGTATTACCCGGGACGTGGTACTTAGCACCAGGGTCAAAGTCGTCTTCGCTACGAGCAATAGGCGCTTGCACACCTTGGTATTTTTCACGTAGTTCCCACCATGCTTTATTGTAATCTTGCGGCTTTACTTGCCCTGAAAATACCTGCCAACGCCATTGATCAACCATTAAGCTAAATGGCACAAAAGCCACTTTATCAAGCGCCATTTTCATTAATAGGCCAATATCTTTAGATTCGTCAGGTACTTGTTCAAGTAAGCCGATTTCTTTTAAGTAACCCGGTGTAACCGATAAAGCAATGGTGTCTCCAATGGCTTCATGAAAACCATCGTTTGCACTTTCTTGATAAAATAAAGGTTGTTTATTATAAGCGCGTTGATAAAAATTATGACCTAATTCATGGTGAATAACTGAAAACTCTTCGCCTGTGCGCTGAATACACATTTTAATGCGTAAATCGTCTTTGCTATCGATATTCCATGCTGATGCATGACACTGCACATCTCTGTCTTTTGGTTTTACAAACAGTGAACGCTCGTAAAATGTCTTTGGTAGTGCATCAAAACCCATTGAGGTAAAAAAGTTTTCAGCCCCTTTGACCATTTTAAGTTCGTCGTAATTATTTTGAGCTAATAACTCGGTTACGTCGTAACCCGGATCAGCGTTTTCTGGTGCAACTACATCGTAAATATTACCCCATGCTTGCGCCCACATATTACCAAGTAAGTGCGCTGGTATTGGCTGATCTTGAGGTACTTTGTCGGTGCCGTACTTTTCACCTAACTTTGCGCGAACATGGCAATGTAGCGAGTTATAAAGTGGTTTAACTTGGCCCCAAATACGGTCAAGCTCAGTGGTAAAGTCATCAGCAGGCATATCGTATTTACTGCGCCACATAGCGCCCGTATCGGCATAACCAAGCTCCTTTGCACCTTCGTTGGTAAGTGCCACTTGTTGCTCGTAAAGTGGGCGCATGGGTTTTGATATTTCACGCCAGCCTTGCCATAAATCAAGTAGTTCGTTGTAATCTCGGCTGGTGGCCATTTTTGAAGTCATGTCGCCAAGGCTTAAACAGCTGCCATCTTCTTTACAGTATTTACCTTTACCATATAGCCCGCCAAGCTCTGCAACAATTTGTGAAAGCTTCGCTGTTTTATCAGCGTCTTGTGGGGCTGGAAGTGTAAGTGCTAGTTTTAGTTTATCAAGCTTACGGCGAGCATCGTAATCAAGCTCTAGTTCGTCGTATTTTGCAGCTTCATTTGCTAAACGCACGACTGTTTCGGTCATTTTACGGTTAACTTCAGCCGATAGAGCAGATGTATCGTGAGTAATAAAGTTTGCGTAAATCCACTCTGCACGGCTCGATTCTAAATAAAGTGCACTCAGTTCTTTTTCTGTGTTTGTTATAAATGTATTTGCATCTTTAGCTGTTACAGCTTTTTTAGTGTGTGGTGAATCGGTAGTGTCGATAGATACTTGCGCATCGCAGGCCGTTAAAGCAAGAGTACTTGCTACCATTAAGGCGCTCATACTTAGTTTAAATCTAAAAGGGGTCATGCTATTCCTTTAATTTATTGTTATTAAAACGTTGATAATAGCAGTGATGTTTAAAACAATAAAATGAATGCGTTAAGGCTCACGACTCGTCGTGCAATGATTGTATTTAAATTAAGATGGGTCATAATTAAGTTACTATTTTCATTCAATGTGTAAGGAATGTGCGCATGTTAATATTTATAATATTGCTGGTCGTGGTGGTGGTTATTTTTGCGGTTAAAGATATTCGCCTAAACTTGATTAGTCGTCCTACGTTTAAAATGTTCAAAAAGGTGCTTCCGCCATTATCGCAAACAGAGCGAGAGGCAATGGAAGCAGGTGATGTTTGGTGGGATGGTGAGTTATTTAGTGGTAACCCAGACTGGCAAAAACTGCACCACTTTCCAAAACCAGAGCTTAGCGATAAAGAAAACGCATTTATGGCTAACCAAGTAGAAACCTTATTGGCGATGCTTGATGATTATCAAATTGTACAAAAAGACAAAGACTTACCAAAAGAAGTGTGGGATTACCTAAAAACAGAAGGTTTTTTTGCACTGATCATTCCTGAAAAATTTGGCGGTCGTGAGTTCTCAGCAATTGCTAATTCGACGATAGTGTCAAAAATTTCGACTAAAAGCTTAACAGCCGCAGTCACTGTTATGGTGCCTAATAGCTTAGGTCCGGGCGAGTTACTTCTTCACTATGGCACTAAAGAGCAGCAAGATCGTTGGCTGCCAAGTTTAGCTGATGGTACAGATGTTCCTTGTTTTGCATTAACGGGGCCAGAGGCGGGCTCTGATGCTGGCAGCATTCCTGATTCAGGCGTTGTGTGTATGGGTGAGCACAATGGCGAGCAAGTAATGGGCCTGCGTTTAAATTGGTCAAAACGTTACATTACGCTTGCACCAGTGGCTACTGTACTCGGCTTAGCATTTAAAATGTATGATCCAGACGCTTTATTAGGTGATAAAAAAGAGCTAGGTATAACGTGTGCGCTTATACCAACCGATCATCCGGGTGTTGAAACGGGTGAGCGTCATTATCCCCTTAATATGGCCTTTATGAATGGTACCACTTACGGTAAAGATGTATTTATACCACTGGACTGGATCATTGGTGGTCAAGAGTGTGCAGGGCGTGGCTGGAGAATGCTTGTTGAGTGTTTAAGTGCAGGGCGTGGAATATCACTACCAGCATTAAGTGCAGCAACTGGGCATTTAGCTTCAAAAATGACATCGGCATATGCCATGGTACGCCAGCAGTTTGGTGTATCTATAGGGCAATTTGAAGGCGTGCAAGAGGCACTTGCGCGTATTGGTGGTTTAACCTACACACTTGAGTCGTGCAGATTAATGACCGCAGGTGCGATTGATTTAAAATTAAGCCCATCGGTTGTAACAGCGATTGCTAAATACCATATGACTGAAATGGGTCGTACGGTAATGAATGATGCAATGGATATTCATTCAGGTAAAGGAATTCAAGTAGGGCCTAATAACTATTTGGCGCATGGCTATATGGGGATTCCAGTATCAATTACAGTAGAAGGCGCGAATATTTTAACACGTAATTTAATGATATTTGGTCAAGGTGCAACGCGCTGCCACCCATTTGTTTTAAAAGAAATGGAAGCCGCTGCAATGGAAGATGACGACGCAGCACTTGAAAAATTTGATGGTTTATTAATGAACCATATACTATTTGCAGCGAGTAATACAGGCATGGCATTTGTGCATGGCTTAACACGTAGCTACTTTGCGAAAGCGCCTGTAGGTGGTGAAACGGCTATTTATTATAAACAACTGAGTAGAATGAGCCGAGGCTTAGCTATTTGTACAGACGTTGCAATGTTAATGCTTGGCGGTGAGCTTAAACGTAAAGAAATGATATCAGCGCGTTTGGGTGATGTATTAAGTCATTTGTACTTAGCATCAACTGTTTTAAAACGTTATGAAGATGAAGGGCGCCAACAAGCTGATTTACCATTTGTAAAATATGCAATTGAGAACTCATTATTTGAAATTGGCCAAGCGTTTAATGGCTTCTTTAAAAACTTTTCAAACCCGGTTGTTAATTTTATCCTTAAACGTATTGTGTTCCCACTTGGAAACCATTACCACAGACCAAGTGATGAAATAGCACAAAGTATTTGCGAGCGTATGACTCAACCTGGTGTATTTAGAAACCGCTTAACGCATTTATGTTATGTAGATGAAAATGCAGGTACAGGGGTCATGGAAAGCGCATTTTTAGCTATGCATGATATGCAAGCGCAGTTTAAAGACTTAAAACAATGGCAGCGTAAGGGCAGTGTGCCTGCAACGCTTGATATTGAAGGTGCTATAAATTATGCGCTTGAAAATAAGTTGTTAGAGCAAACGGATGCTGATGCAATGCATCATGCTAATAAGCTACGTAAGAAAGCCATTGCAGTTGATAACTTTCAACCTGGTGAGCTGTAGCGCACTACTTTAAATACTAGGGCGTGTTGACCTTTCGTGGTTGAATTTGCAGCAGACTGTTTGGTTTTTAGGCAAGGCAGAGCCTATGTAGTGTGGTTATTCCCCATAAATAGGCGATAACGCAGCATAAATGCCAAACATGCGCTGCCCTTTGGGTTCTTTCTAGGGACGATTAACTCTTTGTTGCTCGGTTTTTACTTAGCCCACTAGGTTACAAACCTCGCGCCGCGATTAAATCGCCCCTAGATTGAACAAATTTCAATCCACAAAGATCAACACGCCCTGCTAAAGCGAAAAAGGCCTTACGAATGTAAGGCCTTTTTTATGTTTAATTCATTTATTTTTAACGAGCGTAAGGGTCGGTAACAATTTTATCTATGTACCATTTTCCCTTTTTACGAAGCATTTTTACACTGCGCATTTCGTCAATTTTATCACCATTTAAATAGCCGGTAAAAATAAGGTTTATTTTAGCGTTATCGCCGTATTGTTCACGGACGCTCATATTGGTCATATCAACTTCAATGGTGACTTCATCGTATTGCATATTTACTAAGTTACGAGAAAACTGTTTAGCGGTGCCGTAGGATTTCATTATACGTGTAAGGTTGGGGGTTGCCATGGTGCTGGCTTTTTGAAGGTCTTGCTGGTTATAAAGCGCATCAAAATAAGCGGTTGCTGTATCGCCAGGAGTGTCGCCAAGTGTTTTGGTATCGTCACCACAGGCTGATAAAAATAAACAGATGACCAAACTTAATAAACTCGTGATTTTTTTCATATTAATTATTATTAATTAGTTTTTTTAAAGTGTGTGGTTTATCTATGCAGATGTAAAGGTATGGCAGGCAATAAATAGAAAATTGGATAATAAATAATAAAAAAGGATGCCTAAAGCATCCTTCTAAAAATCTTAAAATTACTTATTGTACTAGTTCTTGTTCACTAAACTCTTCATCAAACATTGGGCTTGATAAGTAGCGCTCAGTTGCACTAGGTAGGATAACAACAATATTTTTATCTGCGTTTTCAGGCTTTTCAGCAATTCGCTTAGCTGCAACAACCGCTGCACCTGACGAAATACCTACTAAAATACCTTCTTTTTTCATTAACTGATGCGCCATTGCAATTGCGTCTTCGTTAGATACAAGCTCTGCGCCATCAATTAAGTCCATATCTAAGTTGCCAGGAATGAAGCCAGCACCAATACCTTGGATTTTATGAGGACCTGGTTTAATTTCTTCACCGGCAAGCGTTTGGCTAATAACTGGAGAGTTAGTTGGCTCAACAGCAATAGACTTAACGTTTAGACCTTTTTCTGTTTTAAGGTAACGGCTAACACCTGTAATAGTACCACCAGTACCTACACCGGCTACAAAAAAGTCTACTTTGCCATCAAGCGCATCATAAATTTCAGGGCCTGTTGTTTCAAAGTGAATTTTTGGGTTTGCAGGGTTTTCGAATTGTTGTAATAAAATATACTTATCAGGTGCTGTTGCTTGAATTTCTTTTGCTTTTTCAATTGCGCCATTCATACCTTTTGCACCGTCGGTAAGTACTAGATTTGCACCTAATGCTTTTAATAGCTTGCGACGTTCTAGGCTCATGGTGTTTGGCATAGTAAGCGTTAACTTGTAACCACGTGCTGCTGCAACAAATGCAAGTGCAATACCGGTGTTCCCAGATGTTGGTTCAATAAGTTCTTTACCTTCAACAAGCTGACCTGACTTTTCAGCTTCCCAAATCATCGATGCACCAATGCGGCATTTGATACTAAAGCTTGGATTACGAGATTCAACTTTAGCGTATACATTCCCACCTGTAACACGGTTAAGTTTTACCAGCGGTGTATTACCGATGCTTAGTGAGTTATCTTCAAAAATAGTAGACATAATGTTCCTTTGGATGCAATCTGATCAACGTGTTAATAGCCTTTGCTATTAACTATATAAACACACTTTACTGTGAGTTTAAAAAAACTAAAGTAAAGTTTGGCTATAACATATATCTATTGGGCTTATAACCAGTCGAAATAAAAATCAATTATTAGCGGTGCTTTAGTTATTATAGGTGCGGGCTTAATTTAAAATTTAAAGAGTAAAACTTCGTTTAGTCAAAAAATGTTCAAAAGAGTATTGAATTAAGCTGTGTTTGTTTAATATTTGTGCATATGAATGTAACTTGAATAGTTTTATCACACAATGCGTCTAAAACATGATAAAAACACGTATCTAAATTCAATTAAGCAATCACAATGAAATTAATCTTAAAATTAATTGCCGGTATTGTGGCCGGTATCCTAGTTGGACTATATGTACCTATAACTGGTGTTGAACTTTTATTCACAGTAAAAGAGCTGATTGGTCAAATTATCTCCTTTACCATTCCACTTATTATATTATTTTTTATTGCATCAGGTATTGCAGGCCTACCAAAAGGGTCTGGTCACTTACTTGGTAAAACAGTCGGGTTTGCTTATAGCTCTACAATTATTGCAGGTACGCTTGCATTTTTATTAGTAAGTGCTGTTATCCCTTTTTTAAGCGGTGGTATTACATTCGAGGCAGAAGTTGCTACAGAAATTGGCAGCTTTATTGATTTAGAAATTCCACCTTTGATGGGGGTAATGACCGCATTAGTAACTGCTTTTGTATTTGGTATAGGCATGAGCCAATTAGAGCTTGATACGCTTAAAAAGGTGTCTGATCAGGGCCGAGATGTTATTGACGGATTATTATCAAAAGTAATTATCCCTGCTTTACCATTTTACATTGCAGGTGTATTTGCCGAAATGACGGTAGCGGGTACTGTGGTAGATACACTGCGAACATTTGGCGTAGTACTAATTGCAGCGCTTGTTATGCACTGGTTATGGTTAAGCGTTTTATATATAGCGACAGGTGTACTATTAAAACGTAATCCAATCGAATTAGTTAAAAATATGCTACCAGCTTACTTTACAGCGTTAGGTACTATGTCAAGTGCAGCAACGATTCCAGTATCGCTTCAATCAAGTAAAGCAAATAACGTTAAAGAAGATGTAGCTAACTTTACCGTACCACTTTGCGCGACTATTCACTTATCTGGCTCAACTATCACTATAGTAACCTGTGCAATGGCTGTTATGTTTTTATCGCCAAGCATGGAAGTCCCTTCATTAATGGGTATGCTACCGTTTATTATGATGTTAGGTGTAGTGATGATTGCAGCACCAGGTGCTCCAGGTGGCGCAGTTATGTCGGCGCTTGGTCTATTAACAAGCATGCTTGGGTTTAATGAAGGAGCGGTTGCATTAATGATTGCACTTTATTTGGCACAAGATAGCTTTGGTACTGCGTGTAATGTAACGGGTGATGGTATCATTGCGTTATGGGTTGACAGATTTAGCGAAAAATCGTCATCTTAAACTATTAGGGCGAGGCAATAATATTAGTTATTGTTTCGCTTTATGTATGTTACTGTGGCAAATTAATTTAATTAAATTGCATGTTGTTAGGTAAGTGAGGATGTTCCATTGATTAATGTACTTTTAGTTGATGACCATGAACTTGTACGAACAGGAATAAAGCGTATTCTTGATGATGTACGAGGGTTTAAAGTAATTGGTGAAGCTAAAACTGGCGAAGAGGCTGTACAGTTTTGTCGTCAGCATGCGCCAAACATAGTATTAATGGATATGAATATGCCAGGCATGGGCGGATTAGAAGCGACTAAAAAGATTTGTCGTTACTGCCCTGATGTAAAAATTATTGTGCTTACCGTTAACTGTGAAGACCCGTTTCCGAGTAAAGTAATGCAAATTGGTGCACATGGCTTTTTAACTAAAGGTGCTGGCTCTGACGAAATGGTGCGTGCCATTCGTTGTGTTCATGCCGGTCAGCGTTATATTGCTCCTGAAATTGCACAGCAAATAGCACTTGCGCAAGTGACAGGTCGCACAGACGAAAATCCTTTTCAGAGCTTATCTGAACGCGAACTGCAAATTATGCTTATGATCACTAAAGGTGAAAAAGCACAAAATATAGCTGAGCGTTTAAACCTAAGTTCAAAAACAGTAAATAGCTATCGCTACCGTATGTTTGAAAAGCTAAATGTAGGTGGTGATGTTGAGCTTACCCATTTAGCAATCCGTCATAAAATGATTGATATAGACGTTTCGTACTAACTATAATTTATGTCTGAATTTGATCACGTACATTTTCTCAAAACGCTATCAAGTGAGCCGGGTGTATACCGCATGCTTGATAGTGACAACCAAGTTATTTATGTTGGTAAAGCTAAGCATTTAAAAAAGCGTGTGAGCAGTTACTTTAGAAGTAACATTACCGACAGCAAAACACGCGTTTTAGTGAGTAATATTTGTGACATCGAAGTCACACTCACTAATACTGAAACAGAAGCGCTGTTGCTTGAAAATAACCTAATAAAAAAATACCAGCCTCGCTACAACATATTATTACGCGACGATAAGTCGTATCCCTATATTTTATTAACTAGCCATAAACACCCTCGTTTAGCGTTTCATCGTGGCAGTCGTAAAATTAAAGGTGAGTACTTTGGGCCTTTTCCGAGCGCGGGAGCGGTATCTGAAAGCTTGCGCTTAATGCAAAAAATATTTCCTGTTCGTCAATGTGAAGATGCTTATTACCGCGCAAGAAGTCGCCCGTGTCTGCAATATCAGCTTAAGCGTTGTTCAGCTCCGTGTGTGAATAAAGTTACGGATGATGATTACAGCGAGCAAGTTGACTATGTCCGTAAGTTTTTAACGGGTAAATCTCACGAAGTTATTGCTGATTTAATAAAAAAAATGGAAGCAGCCAGCCTACAATTAAATTTTGAACTGGCGGCAAAAGTTCGCGACCAAATAATGCTACTTCGTAAAATGCAGGAGCAACAGTCTATATCAGGTAATTTTGCTGAAATGGACGTAGTTGGTTTTGCTCATTTAAATGGTTTAAATGGTATTCATTTATTAATGATCCGCGATCACAAAGTATTGGGTAGTAAAACGTATTTTCCAAAAGTACCTAAAGATTCGAGTGAACAAGAAATATTAACTTCATTTTTAGGACAGTACTATTTAGCGCCAGGAGCAACAGGGCGTATTGCAAAAGAAATCATATTACCGTTTGAAATAGAAGAGAGCGGGGCACTCGGTGAAGCACTCACACAAATAAGTGAGCGCAAGGTAACACTTAAAGTAGTTACCCGTGGTGAGCGTGCTCAATACTTACAACTGGCTAATAAAAATGCATTAAACAGTATTGCAGTTAAGCAAAGTACCCAAGACTCTATTAATAAACGTTATGCACAATTAAAAGCAACATTGCGACTTGATGATATTACCCGAATGGAGTGTTTTGATATAAGCCACACCATGGGGGAGAACACTGTTGCAAGTTGTGTTGTATTTGACTCACAAGGCCCAAATACGAAAGAGTATAGGCGCTATAATGTAACGGGTATAACCGGTGGTGATGATTATGCTGCAATGGAGTTTGCACTTAATAAGCGTTACAACAAATTAGTAGATGAAGACAAAATTCCAGACGTTATCTTTATTGATGGTGGTAAGGGGCAACTGGGGCGCGCGGAGCAGTACTTTTCTAACTGGCCACATACAAAAATGCCTTTGTTAGTAGGTGTTGCTAAAGGTACTAGCCGTAAGCCTGGCCTTGAAACACTATTGATTGACGGTGGTCGAAAAACCATTCCTATGGATTCAGATGCACCTGCGCTACATTTAATACAGCATATACGTGATGAATCTCATCGTTTTGCAATTGCAGGGCATCGTAATAAACGCCAAAAACAACGTACTCAATCACTACTAGAAGAAATAAATGGAGTCGGCTCTAAGCGTCGGCAAACATTATTAAAATATTTAGGGGGCATGCAGGGAGTAAAAGCTGCTAATATAGAACAGTTAAAGAAAGTTCCTGGGATCAGCCCTGACATGGCTGAGAAGATATTTAACCATTTGCATGACAAGGGCTAGCCCTACATGCGAATATAGCAAAAAAGACATATCCAAGTAGTTATGTGGAATATTCCAAACACACTCACAACATTTAGACTTTTTCTTATCCCCGTTTTTTTGGTGATATTTTATTTGCCTTATAGCTGGGCTTTTTTTGCTGCCGCCTTTATTTTTTGGCTTGCATCAATCACCGATATACTAGACGGTTATTTAGCAAGAAAGCTTGAGCAATCAACCCCTTTTGGTGCTTTTTTAGATCCTGTTGCTGATAAAGTAATGGTATGTGCCGCACTTGTAGCGTTATCTGATCAGTATCAGTCAATGTACATGACTATACCTGCTCTTATTATAATAAGCCGTGAAATTATAATATCTGCACTTCGTGAATGGATGGCAGAGCAGGGTAAGCGTGGTAATGTCGCTGTATCAAACATGGGTAAAATTAAGACGGCTGCACAAATGTTAGCCATTATCGGTTTGATTTGGCAATATGATACATGGATGAACTATTTAAGTTTTGGACTACTGTACATTGCGACCTTTTTAACCTTGAGTTCTATGATGCAATATTTACGTGCAGCATGGGGTGAATTGACTAAAAATTAACTCTAAATGTATAATAACGCACCGTTTTAGATAAAAAACAAGCAAACAGTTCAAAACTAGCATTTTTTGTATTGACGCGTTTAATAATCTCTGTAGAATGCGTCCGTGTTGAGAGGGCATAGCCCCCGAGATAAACGAAACGGTAATTAATCAGTTACCTGAATGTTCACATAAATCATCATGTGCTAATTCAAATAACTGATAAATAAAATGCGGTACTAGCTCAGTTGGTAGAGCGCGACCTTGCCAAGGTCGAGGTCACGAGTTCGAGCCTCGTGTACCGCTCCAAGTTTATCTTAAGGTTAATACCCCGTACTGGGGCGGAATGGCAGAGTGGCCATGCACCGGATTGCAAATCCGTCTACCTCGGTTCGACTCCGGGTTCCGCCTCCATTTCAACACTCCACACGCTTTAATTAGCAAACTCGATGCCCGAGTGGTGGAATTGGTAGACACAAGGGATTTAAAATCCCTCGACTAACAAGTCGTGCCGGTTCAAGTCCGGCCTCGGGCACCACTTTGTGGTTTAATTGCATTACCAAGTGTAATTTATAAAATGGTTAATTTAGAATTAATATGATGCGGTACTAGCTCAGTTGGTAGAGCGCGACCTTGCCAAGGTCGAGGTCACGAGTTCGAGCCTCGTGTACCGCTCCATATTAGTTTTATCCACTTGCTTTAAATAGCAAACTCGATGCCCGAGTGGTGGAATTGGTAGACACAAGGGATTTAAAATCCCTCGACTAACAAGTCGTGCCGGTTCAAGTCCGGCCTCGGGCACCACTTTAAATTGTTTAACCAAGATAATTTGAAGTTGATAAAATAGTATTTTGCGGTACTAGCTCAGTTGGTAGAGCGCGACCTTGCCAAGGTCGAGGTCACGAGTTCGAGCCTCGTGTACCGCTCCAAATTATTTGGAAACATTTAGGCGGAATGGCAGAGTGGCCATGCACCGGATTGCAAATCCGTTTACCCCGGTTCGACTCCGGGTTCCGCCTCCATATAATTTACTCCACACGCTTTAATTAGCAAACTCGATGCCCGAGTGGTGGAATTGGTAGACACAAGGGATTTAAAATCCCTCGACTAACAAGTCGTGCCGGTTCAAGTCCGGCCTCGGGCACCATCTTTACTAAAATCCTCAGATAAAATTCACTTAAATTCTAAATTGCTTCTAATTTTAAAAAATTCAAAAATTATTCTTACTTAAATTCTCTAATCTTATTTTTAATACCTACTTACCTTTAAAATCTATTTCCTTTTAATATCTTAGAGTTTCACCATCCTCAAAATAGATCACTTAATTAAGCGAATTGGTATAAGAGCACCTGTTTATAACAGAGCAAAAAATCAGAACGCTGGTTATTTAATTTTCTTGGCAATTACTCCTGCACCTAAGTTTTAACGAGGGGTGGCATTAATGAATGTAATAGAAGTGCGGTGTCTAAAATAAATTTAAGGTAGGATTATAAGGAATGTGTTAAGCACTTAGTTATACCAATTGCGAAGATTTTATAAGCGACCCTTGAGGATCGCTTATAAAGGATAAATTGTTATTGCAGTTTACTCTGAGCTTTGTAAATTGGATACTCGCTCAACAAGCCTTGAATAAGCGCAACACACATTAAAATAAGTACTATTGAAAACGGCAAAGCTGTAGTAACTACGCCCGACTGAAGCGCTTGCAATGCTTGCGAGCCACCAACCCAGAGCAATACTGCTGCAATCACGCCTTCGACTGTAGCCCAAAATATACGTTGTGGCACTGGTGCATCTATTTTACCGCCCGCAGTTATACCATCTATTACAAGCGATCCTGAATCAGACGACGTTATAAAAAACACCAAAACGAGTGCTATAGAAATAATAGAAATAAAACTAGAAAGAGGTAACTGCTCGTATACTTGAAATAAAGTCACTGAGATATCAGTTAAACCATTTTGTCCAAGTGGGCCAACTTTATCTATAACTTGTGTAATTGCCATATTTCCGAACACGCCCATCCAAACCAAACTAAGAAGCGTTGGTAGGCCAATGACGACGAGTAAAAACTCGCGTACAGTGCGTCCCTTTGAAACTCGAGCAATAAACATCCCAACAAACGGCGACCATGATATCCACCATGCCCAATAAAACACAGTCCAAGAGTGCATCCAATCTTCATCGGGTCTATTGAATGGATTACTCAAAGGTACAAAGTGCTCTACGTACGCCCCAAGGGTAAACCAAATAGCAGTAATTGCATCAGAGAAAGTAAGGGCAATAACAGCTAATAATAAAATAAATGCACAAATTAAATTAACATTGCTCAGTACTTTAACACCCCCCTCAATACCTCTAATAACTGAGAAAATTGCAATGCACGTTACTAAACCAATAACAGATATTTGAAAAGCGGTCCCGTAATCAGTGCCTAGCAGGTAATTTATCCCGCTGGTAGCTTGTTGAGCGCCAAGGCCTAGCGATGTAGCTAAACCAAATAAAGTAGACAGTACAGCGAGTATATCTATGATATGACCAAGCCACCCCCAGGCGCGATCACCAAATAATGGATAAAAAACCGAACGTATAGATAAAGGAAGGCCTTTATTAAATGCAAAAAAAGCCAAGCTTAATCCAACAACTGCGTAAATCGCCCATCCATGTAAACCCCAGTGGTACATGGTTGCACCCAAAGCTAATGAGTGTGCTTGCGGTGAATTTGGCTCAACGCCCATAGGCATATGATACCAACCAGTATAATATGCAGTTGGCTCAGCAACTCCCCAAAACAGTAAGCCAATCCCCATGCCTGCTGCAAAGAGCATTGAAAGCCATGACATGTAACCATGTTCTGGACGAGCTTTTACGCCACCCAACCGAATTTTACCTAAAGGAGAAAATGCTAAAATAACGCAAAAGATCACAAAGGCATTGGCTAGTAACATAAAGTAACTATCAAATTGATTAATTATTGCGTCTTTAGTCGAGGTTAGTGCATCACGGGTAACGGTAGGGTCAAAAACTAGGGTAAGTATTACAAATAAAACAACTAAGAAGGCGCTTATACCAAATACTGGGTTATGGATATCAAATCCCCACTTTTGTACATTATCTTGCCCAACTTGGTAATCAGTAGTGTCTATACTGTATTTTTTTGTCATGTCATCCATCGGATCTCCTTTTTATAGATAACTTAATTCATATATCCTACATAATTAAATATAAAATAGTTTTAAAATTAATATAACTTTTATTTATAAGCAATGAGATGATTAAGCGTAGTATTTGTTATTTTAGAACTAAAAAAGCGAGCCGTAGCTCGCTGATTATTTTCTATTCCCAGGCCGCTGGGTCAACCTCTTTAGCAAGTTTAGGATGCTTACTTTTGTCAAAGGTGGGTATTAAGCCCTTTTTGCGTTGTTCGTTATAGTCTTTTGAAAGCCATACAACAACACCTGAAAGCATAAATAGCGCTATAACGTTTACAATGGCCATTAAACCCATTGATATATCTGCCAGCGTCCAAATTAAACCAAGCTCACCAACAGCACCAAACATCACCATACCTAAAACAACAAGTCTAAAGATAAACATACCTTTATTAGAGTTGTGCTCTAAAAACATTAAATTTGTTTCAGCGTAAGAGTAATTAGCCACAATAGAAGTAAAAGCAAAAAACAATATAGCAATAGCAATAAAGTAAGTACCCCAGTTGCCGACATGTTCTTGTAATGCTGCTTGTGTAAGTTCAATCCCCATAACACCAGATTCAGGTACTAATTGCTGCGATAGTAAAATAAGAGAAGCAGTCGCTGT
Organism: Pseudoalteromonas sp. SR41-1; assembly: GCF_014164015.1. Classification (NCBI taxonomy): domain Bacteria; kingdom Pseudomonadati; phylum Pseudomonadota; class Gammaproteobacteria; order Alteromonadales; family Pseudoalteromonadaceae; genus Pseudoalteromonas; species Pseudoalteromonas sp. SR41-1. The sequence continues at coordinate 1,630 of NZ_JACJEK010000026.1, read as the reverse complement.
ACAAATAACAATAGTATCAATAAATACGCCTAACATTTGCACATAACCTTGTGATGCTGGGTGAGGAGGGTAAGGTGTCGCAGTAGCCGCGGCATTAGCTGCACTACCCATACCAGCTTCGTTTGAGAATAAACCACGCTTTATACCTTGGATCATCGCTTGTGTAACACCATAACCAATAGCACCAGCACCAGCTTGTTCAATACCAAAAGCACTTTTTATAATAAGCACTAGCACATCTGGTAGTGCAGTAAAGTTAATGGCGCATACATAAAGTGCAACCAGCAGGTAAGCTAATGCCATAAATGGAACAACCATTTCAGCAAAGCGAGAAATTGTTTTTAGGCCACCAAAAATAATAATGCCAGAGCCAATAACCAAGCAAATGCCTACTATATACTTAGGTACATCAAACGCTACTTCAAATGCTGCAGCAATAGAGTTTGACTGTACTGCGTTAAATACTAAACCAAAGGCTAAAATTAAACATAACGAGAATAAAGTTCCCATCCAACGTTTGCCTAAACCGTTTTGCATATAATAAGCAGGGCCACCTCTAAAATTACCATCTGCATCTTTTGTTTTATAAGCCTGAGCTAAAGTACTCTCGGCAAAACTTGTAGCCATACCTATTAATGCAATAAGCCACATCCAGAAAATAGCACCTGGGCCACCTAGATATAAGGCAACAGCAACACCTGCCATATTACCAGTACCGACACGAGCTGCTAATGAAGTACAAAAAGCCTGAAAGGATGAAATTTCGTTATCGGCACATTTACGAGAACCAAACATAACTTTGAACATATGTGGGAATTGCACAAATTGAATAAAGCCTAGTCGAAAAGTAAAGAAGAGGCCCGCTGCTATTAATAAGTAGACGAGAACTTGCCCCCATAGAAGGGCACTTATACTATTTATTATGTCTGTCATGGATACTGCCTAAATACATGAGTTAAAAAAAGTGACCGCAACTTATCACATCAGGATAAAAGTGTTTAGTTTTAAAGTTCAAAAACAGAGTTATCAACAGGGTTTTGTGGGTAACTTGTGTTTATCGTGTGCGCTTGCTTGGGGCTTAATTTTAATTACTATTTTATGCAAATAACGCTTGCGTAAAATCCGCCACTCCCTATAATGCGACCCCACTGAGACGGGATATGGCGACGCGCAGCGGACAACGCATAGCGAGGCACGAACTGCTCAGAGAGTTAAATAAAACTTCGGTTTTAAATCTTCTAAAAAGAAAGTTTAAAACAAAGTGTTGACTCGAAAAATAAAGGGTGTATTATTCGCATCCCTTGAGGCGCTAAAGCGACTCAAAACGTTCTTTAACAATATAAAGCAATCATCTGTGTGGGCACTCGTACAGATTGAGTTCTAACAGCCAAGCTACTTAGGTAGCGAGGCAAACAAATTAGAGTCTCAATTGAAAACTGAGTGACCAACAGAATAGTTATTTCGGTAATTATTCGGCACAGTCAATTCAATATCGAAAGATATTAAAAAATTCAGAATTCATTGAGCTGTCGAAAGACATAAAACTTTTTAATTGAAGAGTTTGATCATGGCTCAGATTGAACGCTGGCGGCAGGCCTAACACATGCAAGTCGAGCGGTAACAGAAAGTA
>NZ_JACJEK010000025.1:0-55729 GCF_014164015.1 Pseudoalteromonas sp. SR41-1 | reverse complement strand
GAACTCAATCTGTACGAGTGCCCACACAGATGATTGCTTTATATTGTTAAAGAACGTTGCGATTATAAAGTTGAACTTTATCTCGCTAGGGCTGCGCATATTACGCTTTCCCATTTTTTTGTCAACACTTAAATTTAAACTTTCTAAAAAGATTCAATCTAAGTTTTACTTAACACCCTGAGTTGTTCGTGCCTCGCTATGCGTTGCTGTTTCCCGTCTCAGTGGGGTCGCATTATAGGGAGATTCGAGCGGGGGTCAATGTTTTATTTCAGCTTTTTGACAATTAAATGAATTTAGTATGAAAGCTATACAAATAAAGGGCTACAGGATACTTTTAGTTTAAAAAACACGCACAATATAAGTATCTATTGATGAGGTATTAGTAAGGTTTAAACTAAGCTGTATGTTAAACAAACAACACACAGCTTTATTTTAAATTAAAGGTTTATTTAGATGCTATTTCCCATACGGCAATGGAGCCTGATATTTCATTTCCAACGATTAATAGTGGGTTTCCTGTAGCACTTTGCTCAGCTGGAACGAATTCCATTCCTTCAGGCGCTAAATCGCCTGTAATATTAGCGTCTTTAATTAAGCCTCTATTATAGAAGTAGTCTTCAAACTGCACATTATATGGATTGGTAATATCATAAACCATAATCCCACCCATACGCTCAAGCCCTATAAAAGCAAATGTACGATCGTCAATTTTACCAATAGTCAGCGCTTCTGGCTCTGCGCCTTTATCATCTGAACGTGAGTCACCTTTGTTTTCATCTTCATTGTTGTTAAATGCTTCACCATGAACCGATGCAGTAATACGACCTATATCATCGCCTGAATCAAACACCACCAGCCCATTGCTGTCCAAAATGGTAAACGAACGTGCACCATAAGCATAAAGCGATTCGTATTGACCATCATTATTAGTATCGCCTTTTATTGTTGTTACTTTTAAGCGACCAATATCGTTATCGTCGTTATTTAAGTAATCAAAATTAGATGCAAGCGTTAAGTCTTCAACGCGGCTCTCATCTATATAAGCTAAGCAGCCGTCGTCTTTATCGTAATCAAGTCCCCCCTTTGCTATACAGTCTGCTTCATCCGTTGTATCAAAAAAGTATTCTCTTGCGTCACCTTCGTTGGCAGTGACTATAAAGTTAGCGCCTTTCCAACTAAAGCTTGAGATAGTATCGGGCTGGTACATACCATAGAGCCCTGGGTATGATTTAAAATTAACGCCGCCATCTTTATCTGAGGCATCAAGTTGTAAGCTTGACCAATCTTTAAAGCCTAAGCCCTTTAGCTCAAGGCTGTTGTCTTGTAGGTTAACTATTGCAAGTGCATTGTTTTCTTGAATAGATACATAAGCGTATTTGTTATCTTTAGAAATGCTAACGTACTCGGGCTCTAAATCCATAGCTACTGTGGTATTTATCAGATTACCGTTAATAGTACGACCATTGGGGTTTGCAAAAACGACCCCTTGCGCTTCTAGTTCGGTTTGTTTGTTGTTATAGGCTTTAAAATCAATATTTATTGCCGTATCGGCTATTACATTATTTGTTATATCGATAATACTAATAGAACCTTCAGGATCTACGCTGTAGTCGCCACTTGGTTCACCTTCGTTAGCAACCACTGCCTTTGCGCCATCATGGGTGAACGTCACCATGTCTGGTAAAAATCCGACTGTAACATTTTTAATAAATACAGGTGAGTCGCCGCTTATATCGTAAAAAGCAATTTGACCTGCATCACCCGTGCTTTTAGCAGCCATTGCGACCGCTAGTAAATTATTATTTTCATCAATAGCAATGCTGTTTGCATCGCCTTGGGTATGCTCGTTTAGAGACAACGTAATAACGGACGTTAAATTTGTGGCGCTGATAACCCCTTCGTTATCTTTAACGAGTGCGGCAGTATCAAAGGTATCGGCGGGTAAAATATTAATAACAGCGTCATCGCCTGAACTGTTAATAGCGTAAATCCATTTTTTAGATGCTTGGTAAGCAACTATTTCAGCGGCACCTTCTGGACTTTGTGCATTTAATACTCCTCTTCCTACGAGGCTAATATTTAATACTGAATTAGCATTTACACCATTTATCCCATTTGCGCCTTGTTCTCCCTGTAATCCTTGAGAGCCGTTTTGGCCATCGTCACCATCAAGTGAGCAACCAGTAAGAACAGATATAAGTGACAGCGCAATAATTGATTTTTTAAACATGTGATTTTCCTTAGTATTGTATTTGCTAAATATCAACACACAGGCATGACAAGATTATGGCAATTTTATTTTGATTAGCTTTCGGCAATAAAAAAGCGAGTATATAACTCGCTTGAAGCTAAGGAGTACTTATTGCCCATGAAAGCAGGTTTGTAGCTAAAACCTATTAATATACTCATTACGCCTTTTTCGAGTTTCTTTTATAAACTCTTTTAGCTCATCAACAGAAGGCTCAATACCTTGTTGGTTTTTTTGCTCGAACCAATCGGCTATATCACTGATTATGACAGAGCCATCTTGTAAGCATAACTCATCGTTTTTTAGCCAAACATCAGGCGCTCGAAGTGAGGATCCTGTATACCAACTACAATAAGTGTAACCTTTGCTTTTTAAATTAGACTCTATGACAAGATTCGTCGGGATTGATAGAATTAATAAAACAATTAAACCTACAACTGCACTTTTAAATGCATTAATTAAAGTTAACTTTATATCAAACCCCAAAAAACGCTGTAAAGTCGATAAAAACGTTAGAAATAAGCAAGGTAATAATAAAAAAGATAATAGTATGGTGGCTTGCTCTTTGATAAAAAATTGAGGCTGACTAACTAAAAATATAGTTTCCACTTCGGAAAAAAAGTTTAAGGCTATTTTGTAGCACAGTCCCCCACTAACAATTAACAAGAAAAAAACAGATGCTAATTCTTTCATATTTGCAAGATATAACTTTTTATCTGCTTTTTTCCATTCTAAAATAGGCATTAGTTATGGCTCATTTCTGTTTCAACTTATATTCATCAACTACACTACAATTAACACAGCCCCTCGGTTGCATAAAAGTGAGCCATGAAATAGTTCTACATAGATGTTAGCTTATTACTCTTTAATGGTGACTTTTCACTACTTATAATTAGTATAATCATCACGACTTTTTCTAGTTTCTTTTATAAACTCTTTTAGCTCATCAACAGAAGGTTCAATACCTTGTTGATTTTTTTGCTCGAACCAATCGGCTATATCACTGATTATGACAGAGCCATCTTGTAAGCATAACTCATCGTTTTTTAGCCAAACATCAGGACCTCTAAAAGATGGACTAGTATACCAATGACAAAAACTATAACCCTTCCCTATTAATTTAGACTCGATATAAAAACTATTAGTAATAGATAAAGTTATATATAGAGGAATTGCCCAAAGCATAAGTTTTACCATTAGCTTTATTGTTTTCTCGTTGCGAAAATTGAATACCTTTTGAAAACCGGCAATTGTCATAAGCACAGGAAACGGTGTCATTGCTATTATTGGAGCCAACAGGCCACTTTCTCTAATATAATAAAGCGAGTCATCAAAATAAACATTTTCAACAAACCCGTAATAAGAGAAATAAAATAAAGTCATTGAGAATAATACAAACACAACCAAGCCTATAACAACTGTTAGCTTATGCTCGAAAGTTTGTTCTAAAAAGCGTTTTTCAGATTTCTGCCATTCTAAAATAGACATCAATTGTACTCATTTTTACCACGATTAAGATTTATTGTTGGAACTCCAAACATAAAGTTAAAAAAAGCATAAGGATCTTCACTAAAACCCTTTTCTAATTTTTTATTAACCTCAATAATCTCAGAGCGAAGATTGCTTTCAAGTTCTCGCAACTTATAAGCAATGGCATCCGCTATAGGATCTGTTGAAAAAACCATAGTTAAGGCAGTAAAAACTATACCTACACTGACAACAATAAGGAGAGGTATTGCAGCAGTAGTAACAATAATGGCCCCAGCAAAAGCGGTTGCAAAATAAGTAACTGCAAATGTTGTAGCTATAGCAGCTCCAACAACTGCCATATCGACAGCTATACCTGCGACTAAGTCATGCCATGTTTTTTGATCATTTAAAAACAAATCTACACTGTGGAATGTAACTGAAATTAATAAACTAACTACAAAGCCTCCTTTCATTGCTTTAGAAGCTTCTAGCTTGCCTACGCCGATAGTAAAAAGCCTAGGATTACTTGCTAAATAATGAGTTCCCGTTAAATGAGCTCTGATACCAGGGTAAGAAGTCATTATAATAGCAGGGGAGCCATTATATATTTTGATTTTAAACTTACCAAACGTATTACCTTGCCGCTTCATTACTTCTGCAATAATGACTAAAGCTTTAATATCATCAAATAGAGGATATAGACCAGCTCCAGCTTTCAAAGGATCTTTAATTCGTTTCCATTTACTTGATAATGAATTATGCTCTTCCAGTAACTCATCAAGCCAATCAACCACTTCTGAACGAGATTTACCTTGCTTCATCTTTACAGAAATAATGTAGTCTACAAACTCTGCAGAGTTCATTTGTATCAGCGTGTGATTGTTACCTGATAGAAGACTTTTAATTTGATTTTGACGTTGCCTTTCGGCAATAGCACAGCGAGCATATGCTGATATAAGAGTTCCTTGAGTGTATTTTTTAATCCGTTAACCATTAGTTTAAATAACAGCCAAAATATAAACAATAAAAAAGCGACTATATAACTCGCTTTAAAAAGGTGTTGGCTTATTATTTTTTAACTGGGCGTTTCCAACCAGTTAAATTACGCTGTTTAGAGCGTGCTATTGCTAATTGGTCATCTTCAACGGTACTGGTGATCACAGAGCCTGCACCAATTGTTGCAGTTGCACCTATATTTACTGGGGCAACGAGTGATGAATTAGAGCCAATAAAAGCATTATCGCCAATAATAGTTTTTGATTTATTAACACCATCGTAGTTGCAGGTAATAGTACCAGCGCCAATATTCACCTTTTCGCCAATTTCAGCATCACCTAAGTAACTTAAGTGGTTGGCTTTTGAGCCTTTGCCTAAACGGGTTTTTTTCATCTCAACAAAGTTACCAATGTGTGAGTCTTCTTCCATAACAGCGCCAGGGCGAAGGCGAGCATAAGGGCCCAGCGTACATTTAGCAGCTACGCTTGCATCTTCAATTAGGGTATTAGCCTTTATTACCACGTTATCGCCTATGGTACAGTTTTTAAGTACACAGTTAGGGCCAATTTGTACATTGTTACCAAGGGTCACATTACCTTCAAAGATAACGTTTATATCAACTAATACGTCTTCGCCTGTTTTAACATTGCCACGAACATCAATACGAGCAGGGTCGGCAAGTGTTGCGCCATTTAACATTAACTCTTCTGCTTGCCATGCTTGGTAAGCGCGCTCTAAGCCTGCAAGTTGTACACGGTTATTTGCGCCTTCAACTTCCATTGCATGATCTGGTTGCGCTGAAGTGATCTCTACGCCTTCACTGTTAGCCATTGCAACGATATCTGTTAAGTAGTACTCGCCTTGTGCATTATTGTTAGATAAGTTACCTAACCATGTTTTTAATAGCTTACCGTTAACAGCCATAATGCCTGTATTTACTTCGTTAATAAGTAACTGCTCTGAGCTTGCATCTTTTTGCTCAACAATACCGACTAACTTACCACCGGCACGAAGCATTCGACCATAGCCATTTGGGTTTACCAAATTTACCGTTAATACCGCTAAACCATTTTTAGGTGTTGCAGCTAATAAACGCTCTAGAGTTGATTGTTTTGTTAGCGGTACATCGCCGTATAAAATCAATACAGTGTCTTCATCGTTAATATGAGAGTTGGCTTGCGCTACTGCGTGGCCAGTACCGAGTTGTTCTGCTTGAAGTACCCAATTTACATCGTTATCGGCAAGTTGTTGTTGTAATAGATCGCCGCCGTGTCCGTAAACTAAGTTTGTAGTCGTTGCACCTAATGCCATCGCATTATCAATAACGTGCTGTACCATTGGTTTACCTGCAACATTGTGCAAAACTTTAGGTAGAGCAGAGCGCATACGAGTACCTTTACCCGCAGCAAGAATAACAGTTGTTAGAGCCATTAAAACAATTTCCTTTTTCCGTTGTTTTAGCTAAATAAGTATTATGTTTGTGCAGAAGATTACGTAAATCACTTCTTGTGCAGATACTCAGTAGGTTAGTTTATTCGTACTGAATCTTGACTGAAAAACACACTTAATTGGATGACGTTATTGTAGCGAGGATTGGTGAAGGATATAAGTGATAAAGCACAGATAATAGTCTGATAGACCTATTATTTAACAATTATAAATAAGCGATACACCATGTTTAAATTACAGACACAAAAAAGCCCACATAAAGTGGGCTTTTCAAAACCGGATAGGCTTACTTGTGACGTAATTGCTGAATTACGCGTAACTGAGCAACTGCTTCTGCCAGTCGCGTAGCCGCTTGTTGATAATCAAACTCAACAGCTGACGAATTCGCCATATGTTCTTCAGCTTCACGTTTAGCTTTTTGTACAGAATCTTCATCTAAATCTTCACCACGAACCGCAGTATCTGCAAGAATCGTGATGTGATTTGGTTGAACTTCTAATGTACCGCCAGCAACATATAACACATCTTCGTGACCATATTGCTTAACTAAACGTACCATACCAGGTTTAAGGGCAGTTAGTAGTGGAGCATGACCTAGGTTTACACCCAGCTCGCCTTCACTACCAGATACTTGAATCGATTCAACAAGACCAGAGAACAAGCTCTGCTCTGCGCTTACTACGTCAAGATGTACAGTCATAGCTGTCATACTACCCTCCTAGTTACATGCCTTTGGCTTTTTCTTGAGCTTCTTCGATAGAGCCAACCATGTAAAACGCTTGCTCTGGAAGCTCATCAAACTCGCCGTTTAAAATGCCTTTGAAGCCAGCAATTGTATCTTTCAGTGATACGTATTTACCTGACGCGCCTGTAAACACCTCTGCCACGAAGAATGGCTGAGATAGGAAACGTTGGATTTTACGTGCACGAGATACAAGTTGCTTATCTTCGTCAGAAAGCTCGTCCATACCTAGGATTGCAATGATGTCTTTAAGTTCTTTGTAACGCTGAAGAACTGTTTGAACGCCACGTGCTGTATCGTAGTGCTCTTGACCAATTACTTGTGGGTCAAGTTGACGCGAAGATGAATCAAGTGGATCTACCGCTGGGTAGATACCAAGTGATGCGATATCACGTGAAAGTACTACTGTTGCGTCTAAGTGAGCAAAGGTAGTTGCTGGAGATGGATCCGTTAAATCATCCGCTGGTACGTATACCGCTTGGATTGATGTAATTGAACCAGTCTTAGTTGAAGCGATACGCTCTTGAAGCACACCCATTTCTTCAGCAAGTGTAGGCTGGTAACCTACCGCTGACGGCATACGACCAAGAAGTGCAGATACTTCAGTACCAGCAAGTGTATAACGGTAGATATTATCTACGAAGAAAAGTACATCGCGACCTTCATCACGGAACTTTTCAGCCATAGTAAGGCCTGTTAACGCTACGCGTAAACGGTTACCTGGAGGCTCGTTCATCTGACCGTATACAAGCGATACTTTATCAAGTACGTTTGAATCGTTCATCTCATGGTAGAAATCGTTACCCTCACGTGTACGCTCACCAACACCTGCGAATACTGAGTAGCCGCTGTGCTCGATTGCGATGTTACGGATAAGTTCCATCATGTTTACAGTTTTACCAACACCGGCACCACCGAATAAACCAACTTTACCACCTTTAGCAAACGGACATACAAGGTCGATAACCTTGATACCAGTTTCTAAAAGCTCAACTGAACTTGATTGCTCTTCGTATGAAGGCGCTGCACGGTGAATAGACATACGGTCTTCTTCGCCGATTGGACCCGCTTCATCGATTGGCTCACCAAGTACGTTCATGATACGACCAAGTGTTGCTTTACCAACTGGAACTTGAATCGATTCACCTGTATTCATAACTAAAGCACTACGACGTAAACCATCAGTAGTACCCATAGCGATAGTACGCACTACACCGCCACCTAGCTGTTGTTGAACTTCTAAAGTCAAACCAGCTAAATCGCCATCTGTTACTCTTAGTGCGTGGTATACCGCTGGCACGCTATCTTGTGGAAATTCAATATCCACAACGGCGCCGATAATTTGGACGACCTTACCTAAACTCATGTCTATTCCTCTCGTTAATCTTTACCCGAAGCATTAAACTGCTGCTGAGCCAGAACAAATCTCACTAATTTCTTGTGTGATTGCTGCTTGGCGAGCCTTGTTATAAACAAGCTGTAGCTCGTCCATAAGGTCACCTGCGTTATCAGTTGCAGCTTTCATTGCAACCATACGAGCAGCCTGTTCTGAGGCAGCATTTTCTACCACACCTTGGTATGCTTGAGACTCAATAAAGCGTACTAACAAAGACTCTAAAATAGCCTCTGGGTTTGGCTCGTATAAGTAATCCCATGTGTGAGCAGATACTTCTTCTTCAGCTTTTGGCAAAGGGAGTAACTGATCTATAATTGGCTCTTGCTTCATGGTATTAACGAATTTGTTATATACCAAGAATAAACGGTCTATTTTGCCTTCAGAAAATGCATCAAGCATAATTTTTACAGGACCAATAACGTCTTGTACTGAAGGTTTATCTCCTAGGCCCGCTTTTTTAGCGAGTAGTTGACCACCAAAACGTTGAAAGAAGCCTGCTGCCTTACTACCTAAAGTAGCAAATTCAGCATCAACACCTTTCTCTTTCCACGCTTTAACATCAAGTGCAACTTTCTTAAACTCGTTTGAGTTTAGACCGCCACACAGACCACGGTCTGTAGAGATAACAATATAACCAACTCGTTTCACTTCACGTTCTTTTAAGAACGGGTGAGTAAAATCAAGATTTGCTTGAGCAACACGACCAATTACTTCACGTAATTTATTAGCGTATGGACGGCTTGAAGCAACGCGTTCTTGCGCCCTTTTCATTTTAGACGCAGCAACCATTTCCATTGCGCTAGTGATCTTTTGAGTATTTTTAATACTCCCGATCTTGCTTTTAATCTCTTTTCCGCTGGCCATGACTCTCTCTCCGAATCAAGGTGTGCTTTAGTTTCCTAAAGCGCACCATTAATAACTAAATTACCAAGTTTGCGTAGACTTGAACTTCGTAAGAAGTTCTTTAAGCTGCGCTTCGATCTCGGCATTCAAGTTACCAGTTTCATTGATTTGAGCCACAAGCTCTGCGTATGTGCTAGTTGCATACGAAAGTAAAGCTGCTTCAAAGTCACCGATTTTCGCGATTTCGATGTCTTGAAGGAAGCCTTTTTCAGCAGCAAATAACGACAAAGACATTTCAGCAACAGACATTGGCGCGTACTGTTTCTGCTTCATTAGCTCTGTTACACGCTCACCATGCTCAAGTTGAGCACGAGTAGCATCATCAAGGTCAGACGCGAACTGCGAGAACGCAGCTAATTCACGGTACTGAGCTAGGGCTAGACGGATACCGCCACCTAGTTTCTTAACAATTTTAGTTTGTGCAGCACCACCAACACGCGATACCGAGATACCAGCATTTACTGCCGGACGGATACCTGAGTTGAATAAGTCAGTTTCTAAGAAGATCTGACCATCGGTGATAGAGATAACGTTAGTCGGTACGAACGCAGAAACGTCGCCGCCTTGAGTTTCAATGATTGGCAATGCCGTCAATGAACCAGTTTTACCTTTCACTTCACCATTAGTGAACTTTTCAACGTAATCTGCGTTTACACGCGATGCACGCTCTAAAAGACGAGAGTGAAGGTAGAATACGTCACCTGGGTATGCTTCACGGCCTGGTGGACGCTTAAGTAGTAATGAAATTTGACGGTAAGCAACTGCTTGCTTAGACAAATCATCATATACGATTAATGCGTTTTCACCACGGTCACGGAAGTATTCACCCATAGTACAGCCCGCGAACGGTGCTAAGTACTGAAGTGCCGCAGATTCAGAAGCAGATGCAACAACTACGATAGTATTTGCTAGTGCACCATGCTCTTCTAATTTACGAACTACATTTGCAATAGTAGATGCTTTTTGACCAATCGCAACGTACACACACTTAACGCCTGTGTCTTTTTGATTGATGATTGCATCGATTGCTAGTGCAGTTTTACCTGTTTGACGGTCACCGATGATAAGTTCACGTTGACCACGACCAACTGGAATCATCGCATCGATAGATTTATAACCAGTTTGAACTGGCTCATCTACTGATTTACGCTCGATTACACCTGGTGCAATTTTTTCTACAGGTTCAAACCCGTCGTTATCTAAAGCGCCTTTACCATCGATTGGAGCACCTAGTGTGTTTACAACACGACCAAGTAGACCAGGACCAACAGGAACTTCTAAAATACGACCAGTTGTATATACTTTTACGCCTTCAGTAAGGTCAGCGTACGGACCCATTACTACTGCACCAATTGAGTCGCGCTCAAGGTTTAATGCGATAGCATAACGGCTGCCAGGAAGCTCAATCATTTCACCTTGCATACAGTCAGCAAGACCGTGGATGCGGATGATACCGTCAGTAACAGATACAATAGTACCTTCGTTACGAGCTTCACTTACAACTTCGAACTTCTCAATACGTTGTTTGATCAGATCTGAAATTTCAGTGGAATTAAGTTGCATGCTCTTTTTCCCAATTACGATTGTAGTGTTGTAGCTAAGCGGCTTAATTTACCGCGAATAGTACCGTCGATTACAGTGTCGCCAGACCTAATAATAAGTCCACCAACCACTGACGCGTCTTCACTACAATTCAGCTTAACTTTGCGTGCGAAACGTTTTTCAAGTGCCGCTACCAATGACTCTTGTTGCGCAGCAACAAGAGGAGTTGCAGAAATCACATCTACTTCGATTTCTTTATCGTATTCTGCTTTAAATTCAGCAAATAACTCAGCAACGTCAGGTAGAGCTGTCAAACGTCCATTTTCAGCCATCACCTTAACTAGGTTCTGACCTTGTTCGTTGAGCTGCTCAGCACAAAGTTGAATAAATAATTCAGCTTGTGCAGTAGCTGTAGGCATACCTGCTAAAGCAGATGATGCTTGTTCATTGCTGGCTACGTGGCCTGCAAAGAACAACATATCATTCCAGCTTTCTAGAGTGCCTTTCTCAACGGCAAGTTCAAAAGCCGCTTTAGCGTATGGGCGAGCGATAGTAGTCAAATTAGACATGCTCATACCCTCCTAATTACAGCTCAGCGACAAGTTTTTCAACGATGTCACTATGTGCGGCTTGATTAATTTCACGCTCTAAAATACGTTCTGCACCAATCACTGCCAGAGTTGCTACTTGCTTACGTAGCTCTTCTGTTATGCGATTACGTTCAGACTCAACTTCAGAGTGCCCTTGAGCAATGATACTTTCACGCTCTTGCTGACCACGAAGTGTTTCTTCGTCAACAATTAGCACTGCACGCTTTTTAGCTTGATCAATGATATCAGCCGCTTGAGCTTTTGCATCTTTAAGCTGTTCAGCAGCTTTCTTTTGCGCAAGTTCTAAGTCTTTTTCGGCTCTATCAGAGGCAGCTAAACCATCTTCGATTTTTTTCTGGCGAGCTTCAATTGCACCGTTCAATGGTGGCCATACGTATTTCATACAAAATAATACGAACACCGTAAACGCAATCAATTCACCGATAAGAGTGGCGTTTAAATTCACAACCGCTCCTCCTTAAATAGTAAGCTGTTCAAAAAATAAAATTAAAGTACGAACAACAATACCATAGCGATACCAACACCAATCATTGCTACAGCATCGATTAGACCAGCAAGAATAAACATCTTAACTTGTAGCGAAGGTGCAAGCTCAGGTTGACGCGCACATGCTTCAAGGAATTTACCGCCCATGTTACCAAAACCGATTGCAGTGCCGATTGCACCAAAACCGATTAGTAAAGCTACTGCGATGTATTTTAAGCCTGTTAATAATTCTAAAGCTTCCATTTATTTCTCCAAAGTTTCAATTGTAAAGTTAAAAGTAAAAGTAAAATTGTAAATATAAAATTAGTGATTATCTGAGCTAGCCATGCTTAGGTATACGATTGTTAGCATCATAAATACGAATGCTTGCAATACAATTACTAAGATGTGGAATACAGCCCAAACAAAATGCAATGGTAATTGCATAAATCCGATAGCGCCGATCAAGATGAAAATCAATTCACCTGCATATAAGTTACCAAACAGACGTAGCGCTAATGAAAACGGTTTAGAAACCAGCGCAATCAGTTCAAGTAATAAGTTAAACGGGATTAAAAGGATTTGTAGTGCAGTATTATTTGAACTAAACGGGTGAAGTGTTAATTCTTTAATAAAACCACCAATGCCTTTTATTTTAATTGAGTAGCCTATCATTAAAATAAATACACCCAGCGCTAGCGCTGCAGTCATATTAATGTCAGTCGTTGGTACAATTTTCATGTACACATCGTGTGAATCCATACCAAACGCAGTTTCACCAACAAAACCAGCTAATGCAGGTAAAAAGTCAACCGGAATTAAATCCATTAAGTTCATTAAAAATATCCAAACGAATATTGTTAATGCTAATGGTGCAATAAGCTTGCTTTTACCATGGAAAGTATCACGTACGTTGTCACCAACAAACTCTACTACCATTTCAATGAAACATTGAAATTTTCCAGGTACACCTAGTGTTGATTTTTTAGCGGCACTACGAAAGATCCATAAAAATATAAGACCTAAACCGATAGACCATGCGAGGGTATCTATATGCCATGTCCAGAAACCACTATCCGTACATGCTTTATTGAAGGCGAGACCTGTATCGGTCGAACACATCTTAGCATTGGTCAAATGGTGCTGGATATGGCCAGATAGAGTAACTTCTTCTGCTGCCATGTTATATCCCAAAGTTAATGTTTAAAAAAAACGGGTGCGAACAATCCAGTAAAGAGCGCCAGTATATAAGTACTAAAAAAGGGTAATAAAATTACCGGAAAATGCTTCAGTACTAGCGCAAACAATACAATTGTTAGCATAAATTTTAATCCGTTGCCGCGTTTCAACGAGGCATACGCTTGATTTGCTCGACTTGCACCCATATGTCTGAATGCATAAAGACCAAATACAAAGTGCGGAAGTACTGCGACAACTCCACCAGCGAGTGATGAGAGCGCGGCATTGACTCCCGAACTAAAACAAATAATTACAGCAGCAACTAATGCTACAACACCCTGAAGGCAAATTAACTTTAATACGGCAAGTCGATATGGACTCGCTAACTTATCAGTCACGTTTAGTTAACCTTTATTGCGTTCTAATTGTTAGGGTGTGAAAACTGGCGAAATTATACTTAATCCTGCCAGTTTTGCAACTTGAGTAGACGCTTTGTAACACGAAATAGCTACAAATGTCCCTTTTTAGACATGTAGAAAACTAATGGTGGGTATTGTCTTGATTAATGCGATTTAAAATGCCGTCAAGTTCGTCCAAATTAGTATAAGAAATAACAAGCTTACCTTTGCCTTTTTTGTTGTAATTTATTTCTACTTTGGCACCTAGGTTTTCAGCGAGTTGTTGCTCTAACTGTTTAACATCTGGATCTTTTTCAGCTATTTCTTTAGCTGGCACGGGTTCTAAAATTGAACGAACTAACTTTTCGGTTTCACGAACGGTTAATGCTTTAGCAACAGCTAAACGAGCAGCATCTGATTGTGCTTCTCCCTCAAGGGCTAATAAACAACGAGCGTGCCCCATTTCAATGTCGCCATGTTCTAACAGAATTTTTACATCACTGTTTAAATTATTTAAACGAAGTAAGTTAGTTACTGTAGTGCGTGATTTACCCACCGCATCTGCTACTTGTTGATGTGTTAGTTCAAACTCATTGAGTAAGCGATTTAACGCAACCGCTTCTTCCATGGCATTTAAGTCTTCACGTTGAATATTTTCTATTAGCGCAATAGCAACTGCAGCTTCATCTGGTACGTCTTTAATAATACAAGGTACTGTTTCAAGCTTAGCTATTTGCGCTGCACGCCAACGACGCTCACCGGCGATAATTTCAAAACTATTTTGTGCAATAGGGCGCACGACTATAGGTTGAATAATACCTTGTGAGCGAATAGAACTAGCAAGCTCTTCTAGTGCCTCTTCGGACATGTCTTTACGAGGTTGATATTTACCAGAGTGTAAAAACTCGATTGGGAGTTTTTGTAATTCACTGTTATTTGGCCCAGCCGCATTTTTTACAGCTTCAGTCACGTTTGATGTGTCTTTTTCCTTGCTTGCGCTCGGTGTAGGCTTTGACGAACTTAAAAGTGCATCGAGTCCTCGGCCTAAACCTCGTTTTTTAGCAGACATGTTATTTTTTTACCTCAAAGTTAGGCGACAACGGACGCTGTTTTTTCTTTTCTACGTAACATTTCACCAGCGAGTGCTAAATATGCTTTAGCGCCACTTGATGCCCGGTCATAATACATAGCAGGTGTACCAAAACTAGGTGCCTCTGCTAAACGAACATTACGCGGGATCACCGTACGGTATACTTTGTCGCCAAAATGTTGTTTTAATTGTTCTGATACGTCATTCGCTAAACGGTTACGCGGATCGTACATAGTACGAAGTATGCCTTCAATTTGTAAGCTAGGGTTTACTAACTTAGCAAGCTGCGTAATCGTATCCATTAATGCGGTTAACCCTTCAAGTGCATAATACTCACACTGCATTGGCACTAAAATAGAATCAGCTGCGGCCATTGCGTTAACAGTTAACATATTTAAAGAGGGTGGACAGTCGATAAAAATAAATTCGTACTGATCCTGAATTTTTTCAAGTGCGTTACGTAAACGCACTTCACGGGCAAATAATTCCATAAGTTTAACTTCTGCAGCGGTTACATCACCGTTTGCAGCAATCATATGGTATTCGCCAGACGTTTCTTTGATAATAACGTCTTCTATAGGTTTATCTTCAATGAGTAAGTCGTAAATAGTTGGTACGTCGCCGTACTTATCTACGCCACTTCCCATAGTCGCATTGCCTTGCGGATCGAGATCAATTAACAGCACTTTACGTTTCGTTGCAGCCATAGACGCAGCGAGGTTTACAGCGGTTGTAGTTTTACCCACTCCACCTTTTTGATTTGCTAATGCGATGACTTTTGCCACAGTGTCTCTGATCCCTAGTCTTTAGAAAGAATAATTAAATGTCGTTGTGCATCTAACTTAGGTACTTCTAATGCAATTTTTTGCTCAAACTTAACGCCAGTAGGTAATGACTCTAGCTCTTCACTAGGGAACACACCTTTAAGCGCTATAAATTTACCCGAATGATCAATTAAGTGCGAACACCAGTCAACCATATCTTGTAATGAAGCAAATGCACGACTGAGTACGCCATCTAATTTAACACTTGGCTGATATTCTTCAACTCTTGACTGAACAGGTGTTACGTTATCAAGGCCAAGCTCATGTTTAACATGCATTAAAAAGCGAACGCGTTTACCTAGACTATCTAGTAACACAAATTGTGTGTTAGGTAATGCAATCGCTAATACAATGCCCGGAAGGCCAGGCCCTGTGCCAACATCAATATAATGATGACCGGGTAAGTGAGGTGCAACAACTAAACTATCCATAATATGCTTAATCATCATTTCTTCAGGTAAGCGTACCGAAGTTAAATTATAAGCTTTATTCCACTTATCTAATAACTCGACGTAACGAATTAGCTGTTGCTGTTGTTTTTCCGTTAGCGCAATATCAGTTTGCGCTAACAATGTAGTTAATTGTTGCTGTAACACTATGTACCCTTATCGTTACGCAGATTTGCGTAATAAGCCTTGCTTCTTCAGATACACTAATAATAGCGAAATCGCCGCTGGGGTGATACCAGAAATACGCGATGCTTGGCCAATAGTGTCTGGACGTGACTCAATAAGCTTAGCAACAACCTCATTTGATAAACCTGATACAGTTTTGTAATCAAACTCTTTTGGTAAAATTGTTTGCTCATGACGAAGCTGCTTATTGATCTCATCTTGTTGACGCGCAATATAGCCTGCGTACTTAGTATGGATCTCAACTTGTTCAAGTGCTGCTACGTTTGTAAATTCAGATCCTAAACCGTCAATAGCCATAAGATCGTTATAACGAATCTCTGGACGACGAAGTAATTCTTCTAAACTTGCTTCACGAGTTAATGGTGTTTTTAGTAATGCATTTACTTGATCAACAACAACGTGATCTTTATGAATCCACGTATCTTTAATGCGTTGCTTCTCTTTTTCGATTACTTCCATTTTTTCGTTAAATGCCTGCCAACGTTCGTCATTAACTAAACCCAGCTCACGGCCTTTTTCAGTTAAGCGAATATCTGCATTATCTTCACGAAGTAGTAAACGGTATTCGGCACGGCTAGTAAACATGCGGTACGGTTCTTTCGTACCCAGTGTTGCTAAGTCGTCGATTAATACACCCACGTAAGCTTCATCGCGACGTGGCGTCCAAGAATCTTTACCTTGCACTTTTAACGCAGCATTCATACCTGCGATTAAGCCTTGTGCACCCGCTTCTTCATAACCGGTAGTGCCGTTAATTTGACCCGCGAAAAATAAGCCTTCGATAAATTTTGTTTCTAAAGACTGTTTTAAATCACGTGGATCAAAGTAGTCATATTCTATTGCATAGCCTGGTCGACAAATATGTGCATTTTCAAAACCAGAAATAGATTGCACAATCTCAAGTTGTACATCAAACGGTAAACTAGTAGAAATACCATTTGGATATAATTCGTATGATGTTAAGCCTTCAGGTTCAACAAATATTTGGTGCTTATCTTTATCCGCAAAACGTACAATTTTATCTTCAATTGATGGGCAGTAGCGTGGACCAATACCTTCAATAACACCTGAGTACATAGGTGAGCGATGTAGGTTTTTACGAATAACATCATGTGTTTTTTCGTTGGTGTAAGTGATGTAACACGGTATTTGTTGTGGGTGATCTGATTGTTTACCCATAAATGAAAATACAGGTGTTGGCATATCACCAGGCTGTGCTTCCATTTTTGTAAAATCAACAGTACGTGCATCAATACGTGGCGGAGTACCTGTTTTTAAACGATCCACTCTAAAAGGGTGTTCGCGTAAACGTTCAGCCAATGCAATTGATGGTGGATCACCAGCACGACCGCCTTTGTAATTTTCTAAACCAATGTGTATTTGGCCACCTAAAAAAGTACCCACGGTTAAAACAACACTTGGAGCACTAAAACGTAAACCCATTTGAGTTACTACGCCAGTAACACGATCGTTTTCAACAATAAGATCATCACATGATTGTTGAAAAATCTTAAGGTTATCTTGATTTTGTAATGTTGTTTGAATAGCTGCTTTGTACAAAGCGCGATCTGCTTGTGCTCGAGTTGCACGAACAGCAGGTCCTTTTGAAGAGTTTAGTGTGCGAAATTGGATCCCACCTTTGTCAATGGCCTGTGCCATTGCACCGCCAAGCGCATCAATTTCTTTTACCAAATGACCTTTGCCAATCCCACCAATCGCTGGGTTACAAGACATTTGACCAAGGGTATCCATATTGTGAGTCAGTAGCAGGGTATTCATCCCCATACGGGCAGCTGCTAATGCGGCTTCAGTGCCAGCATGTCCACCACCTACTACGATAACGTCAAAATTTTCGTGAAAAATCATTAATGGGATCCTACTTAAATCAAACCGGTAAACTTCAAAAGGGAGCGTATTCTACCTAGAAATTGGCAGAAGATAAATGATTAAACATAGAGCAAGATCTAAGTATGTGATCTCTAATAATATAAAGGATCTTTTAAAGAGATCTTTTATTACTATTACTACTACTGATCAGCTTTTCTGTTGATAAGGTTTAGATCTTCATTTAAAACATGAAATTAGATCAGATCTAAAGGTGTTAATATGATCGGATCATCCCGCAAATAAGCTCTGATCAAAAAGGCACCTTATGCACAGGGCTGAATCAGTTGGATCTTATCCCATGGATAAGCATGCTTTAAAAAGCAGTTTATTCAATCTTTATCCACAAAATCTATTAAATTATTAGTAAATTGTGGGTAACTTTATATATAACTTTTTACTTGATCTATCTATTTTAAGCCTGTTTTGGTTATCCAAGAGTCTAACCATGCTAATGCTGTGTCTTCTGGTAGTGCTTCATCGAGAATATTAAGCTCTAAGCGTTCTGCTACTTTTATAGCGCCTTTTTGAGATAATAAGGCATCTATATTACGTCCAGCTTGGTTGTAAGTGTCATAACTGGTATCACCTAAAGCGATTACTGAGTATTTTAATTCTGATAAATCATTAGCTTGAGTCACATCTTCAACAAAGCTAATAAAGTTTTCAGGATAATCACCTGCACCATAAGTAGATGTGCAAATTAACCAAATAGTATTTTGCTGATCTATATCGCTAAATTCAGGTTGATCATGTAGTTGTGTAGTAATACCAAGGTTATTAAGCGCGTCGCTTAGTTGCTCTGCAACATACTCGGCTGATCCCATTTGGCTGCCAACAATAAGATTTACTGAACTCATGAATATTAGTGATCACATTGGTTTTAATTGCTGCCTATGATAACTGAGTGTGAGTAACAGTAAAGTTAAGAGTGCTTTTTTGTATAACTATTTTTGTGCTAATTTTACTCTTATTTGAAAGTGCCTCCTTAAGTTGTTGATATTATAAGGCTTAACAAAATATCTTTAAATGTAATCTTCTGATCAAGTTGTTGATAACAGTGGGGAAAGCTCTGTTTAAACACACCTTTTAGGTTGTTTAATAATCGCTAAGTTATTGATATTACTATTTAGTGAAAGACTTAATTGTAAATCTAGGCATAAAAAGCACAAAGTGATCATAATGTGGATATAAAGGTTGTTGATAACCTTAAATTTAGATCGAAAATAATTTTATTAAATGATCTAATTGAGCTGATCTAACGAAATTAATTAAAAATAAGCTTATAAACAGATAATTTTTAATAGATCATTAGGTTTTTCTCTGCGAGGTGGCTCAATTTACTATTTATTTGAGCTAAAAATTAGGTTTTGTGGATAAGTGATCTCAATATATTTAATTTAATGCGTATTTATAGCTGCTTTTTTTATGTATTTTGCTGGTGGATTAGTAGATCAAAAGTTTGATGCACTCAAATCTCGAGTCATTTTTATTAAAAAGCCGCATTGATCGTCTGTCCATATGTTGTATAAAGTTGATTATTTAGAGTGTTTATCGTCACGTTTTAGCTCTTAAATTGAGCAAATAACATTAGTTTTTATGAGCTAGGTAATTATAAAAAAGCTATTTATAACTAACTTTTGTGTGGAGGATAACGATTTTAAAACGTATTTTTGTTTGAAATATGTATCGGTTTTGACCTTAAAATGGGTGTTACTTGCGCTATTAATACCTTACTTAAAGGCTCTTTTCACTGTCTAATCTACATGATCTGGCTGGTAATAATTATCGCTTTGGGTATGATTTTATTGGCAGAACTGGCTGGGATTGACGGTATAAATACATATTTTATAGTGAATATTTTACATAAAAAAGAGCACCTAAGTGCTCTTATAATAAACATATATCTGTAATAAGGTGCTTATTTACCAATACAAAATGAGCTAAATATCTTGCCAAGTAAGTCGTCTGAGGTAAATTCACCGGTTATTTCGTTTAAATACTGCTGTGTTAAACGTAGTTCTTCAGCCAATATTTCACCAGCAATGTGCATTTCTAATTGTGTTTTACCTGTTTCTAAATGATACGCAGCACTCTCTAGTGCATCCAAATGACGACGGCGCGCCATAAAGCCACCCTCTGTTGCGCCTTGAAAGCCTATACAGGCTTTTAAATGCTCGCGAACAAGTTCAATACCGTCAGCATTTTTAGCACTTAAGCTGATGACCGGGTATTGTTGCTCTTGCTCCATTCCGACTATATCACCCGATAAATCAGCTTTATTTCTGATGACCGTAACCCCCATACCTTCTGGTAATTTGGCCATAAATTCAGGCCAAATTTTATGCGGGTCAGTATCTATAGTGTCAGTGCCATCAAGCATAAATAAAACGCGATCGGCTTGGTTTATTTCATCCCACGCCCGTTCAATACCTATTTGTTCTACGCGGTCAGGGCTCTCTCGTAGGCCTGCGGTATCTATAATATGCAGTGGCATACCATCTATATGTATATGCTCTCGTAGTACGTCGCGAGTGGTACCGGCTATTTCTGTTACGATTGCAGCTTCACGACCGGCTAGGGCGTTAAGTAGGCTTGATTTACCGGCATTTGGGCGACCAGCAATAACAACACGCATACCTTCGCGCATGATGCTGCCTTGTTTTGCTTGATTAGTTACGGTATTAAGCTGGGTAATAATGGCATCTAAGTCGCCTGATACCTTACCGTCTGATAAAAAATCAATTTCTTCATCAGGAAAATCTATTGCCGCTTCTACATACATACGTAAGTGAATTACTTTTTCTACAAGCGTTTCTATGTGTTTAGAAAATTCACCTTGGAGAGACTGTAGGGCGCTTTTGGCAGCTTGTTCGCTCGTAGCATTAATTAAGTCTGCGATGGCCTCTGCTTGAGTTAAATCAAGCTTGTCATTCATAAATGCGCGCTCAGAAAACTCACCAGGCTTTGCTAAACGAACGCCCTCTATTTTACTAATTTCTTTAAGTAGCATATCAAGTACTACAGGACCGCCGTGGCCTTGTAATTCAAGTACGTCTTCACCAGTAAATGAGTTAGGACCTGCAAAGTAAATGGCAATACCTTGGTCAAGTTGCTCGCCAGCTAGGCTTTTAAATGGCACGTAATCGGCGTAGCGAACTTTAGGAATTTTACCTACTACTTTTTCGGCGACACTTTTAGCAAGGCTACCTGAAACGCGAATAATACCAACACCACCACGTCCGGGGGCAGTTGCTTGTGCTGCAATTGTATCTTGATTGATCATGCTATTAATTTGCCAACGATGAGTAACTTTATGGCGGTATTGTAACCTATGAAATAAACACTCGCGAATACTCTGGTGAAAAACAGGCAATAAAAAAGGCGACCGAAGTCGCCTTTATATAAGTAGGAGCTTGGTTAGCCTCTTACTTTAATTCCTTTCTTTTCCATGCCACGGTAGATGATTAACATCTGGACAATAGAAATAAGGTTAGACACTAACCAGTAAAGAACTAAACCCGATGGGAACCATAAGAAGAATACAGAGAAGATAACCGGCATAAAGGTCATCATTTTTTGCTGCATTGGATCAGTTACCGTCATAGGCTGAAGTTTTTGCGTCACAAACATACTCGCACCAAATAAGATTGGTAATACGTAGTACGGGTCTTGTGCAGAAAGGTCTGTTAACCAAAAAATAAATTCAGCATGGCGAAGTTCAGTTGACTCTAAGAATACGTAGAACAAGGCTAAGAAAATTGGCATTTGTAGCAAAATAGGGAAACAGCCACCCATTGGGTTAACTTTTTCTTTTTTGTACATTTCCATAGTTGCTTGGCCGAACTTTTGACGGTCGTCACCAAACTTTTCTTTAAGAGCTGCCATTTTAGGCTGTAGGGCACGCATTTTTGCCATTGAAGTGTATTGCGCTTTAGTAAGTGGGTACATTAACGATTTAACGATAATAGTGATGGCAATAATTGCTACACCCCAGTTACCTAAAATGCTATGTAGCCATTTTAGCAATACAAATAAAGGTTGCGAAATAAACCATAACCAACCGTAATCTACAGTTAAGTCTAAGTCTGGGTGAATTGCTTCAAGAATATCTGACTCTTTCGGACCCATATAATAAGTAGCAGTTAGTGTTTGCTCACTACCAGCTTGAATATTTACAGCGGGATCTTTAGCACCAATAATAGCGGCATTACTTTTTGTAATTAAGCTATAAATTGTATTTGTTTGATCCTGCATTGGAACCCAAGCACTTACAAAGTAATGTTGTATAAATGCAACATAACCACCTTGCGTGTTTTTGTTTAGGTTTTTATCAGCCATATCTGAAAAACTATACTTTTCGTATGGTTCTTCGTCAGTACCGTATGCAGCACCTAAATAGTTTTGATCAACCATGCTACCTTTTTCTTGTACGGTACGCTTAATTTGCGTGTACAGCTGTACTTGAAGAGGTGCGCTGGTAGTGTTGTTAATTTTGTATTCTAAGCCTACGTCATACTGACCTTTTTTGAATACATATGTTTTAGTAAAACTAACACCATTACTATCAGTAAACTGAAGTGGAACGCGAAGCTCATCACCCGTTAAGGTATATGATTTTTGTTCGGTACTATAAGTAGGGCGACCGTTAGCTGACGCGTCAGGGCCATTTAAGCCAATTAAGCCACTTTGTGAAAAGTATTGTTTGCCACTATCAAGCTGACCAAGAAGCATATAAGGTGTTTCACTTCCTTTAGTTTCTTCGTATTGAAGAAGGTCTGTTTCAACAATGTCACCGCCTTTGGTGTCAATTTTAACTTTAAAAACGTCAGTTGTGATTTCAATAACTGAACGTTTAGCTAAAGTTGCTGAAGCGGGTAAACCTGAATCTGACGATGAAGGAATATAATCATCCGACTCTGGTGAATTTGCTTGTAGTGTTTGTGTTGTGGCACTTGGATCGGCTTTAGGCTTGTTGTAATCATTATCCCATTCTTGGAACAATAAAAACGACACTAGCATTAGGCCAATTAATAAAAACGTGCGTTGCGATTCCATAACAGCTCTTATTTCTCGTGTTGGTGGTTAATATGGGTTAATTTTTCAGGTACGGGGTCGTCTCCACCTGAATGTAAAGGATGGCATTTTAATATGCGTTTTAAAGCTAACCAACTACCTTTTATAAATCCATGCAAATTAATTGCTTGAATTGCATAATGTGAGCAGCTTGGATTAAAACGACAATGCGGACCTAACAGCGGGCTAATCCACTTTTGATAACCGCGGATAAATAACACTAAACAAATCTTAGGAAAAGCAACAAGTGGTTTAATTAACCTCATGATGTTTATGCCCCTACTTAAGTTTAGTGAGATAGATATCATGTATTTAAAGACTCAATTAGAAATTTTAAATGCATGATTAAAAGGTGAGCTAAAGATACATTAATTAACCCTGCAATTCTATTGCAATTAGGTTTGTTTATTAGATTTAGCTGATTTGTTTGGGCGTTTCTTAAAAGGTGGCGGTTTAGGTGCACCTGGTTTACAGCGTTCGTTAATTTTTCGCCATAATTTAGTAAGTTGTTTGGTTAATTCTTCATTAGACTGTTCATCAATACCACTTTTCACCATAAGCACAATATCAATATTATCGATGCTGTGTTGATTTAAACGAAAACTTTCGCGAGCGAGACGTTTAATACGGTTTCGTTGGCATGCCTTTTTTACGCGTTTTTTAGCAACAGTAAGACCTAACCGAGGTTTTTCTTGGTCATTTGGTTTAGCTAATAGAGTAAAGAAAGGAGTTGCAGCCCGAGCGGGTTCATTAAATATGCGAGAGTAATGCGAGGGAGTTAACAGACGTAACTCCCTGCCAAAGCTAAAGTCTTCCACTTATAAATTAAGCAGAAAGAACTTTGCGGCCTTTAGCGCGGCGACGTGCTAATACTTTACGGCCATTTACAGTTGCCATGCGAGCACGGAAGCCGTGTGCACGTTTGCGTTTTAAAACGCTAGGTTGAAAAGTTCTTTTCATAACAATCTCATCCGATCGGTTAAAGTTAAAACATCCTATACAGGTCGCGATCCTGGCATAGGTGCCATTGCGAGCGCGAGATATTATAGAGTAAGTAACGTAAAGTCAATCATAATTACGTTCGCAGTATATAGCCTACTTATGGTCCATAAAGAGATCATGTAGAGCGATCTGATAGGATCATCATAAATAAGAAGTTTTCCACAGCCCCTGTATAAAAAGTGAATAAAAGCGGGGGAAAAGAAAATTGGATCGTAAATTTGGTTCGCGATCTTGGTGTTATTTTGTTATGATCTCCTCTTCGGATCTAAAATAAAAACTGTTTTAAATCAGGTTGTTAATGATTTTATACATCGATATCAACAATTTTATAAAAATCAATCTTTTACTTGTGGATAAAGTGCCTTCATAATACGCGGTCTTGGGTCGCTTATTGGACCATTTGAACGCAATAAATGTATGATTTATAATCATTAATGATGTGCGGGAATAAAAATTATATCTCTGGGAGTTTAACTGTGTATCTGTCGGTTTGGCAAAGTTGTTTATATGTATTGCAAGATGAGCTGCCTTCGCAGCAATTCAGTATGTGGGTAAGACCACTACAAGCAGAAAGTACCGAAGATACCTTGACGATTTATGCACCTAATCGCTTTGTGCTTGATTGGGTAAGAGAAAAGTACCTAAATAGAATTAACGAATTATTAGTAGAAATTTGTGGTGTTGAAGCACCAAAGCTACGTTTTGATGTAGGTAGTAAGCCTTTATTAAATGCACAAGCAGCACCGGTTATAGAAACACAATCAGCACCACAAGCTTCTACAAAACAACAGCCTCGTGAGCAAAAGCCTGTTGTTGAACCTGCACCTAAGTCAGGTTACAAATCTAACATTAAAGAAAACTATACCTTTGACAGCTTTGTTGAGGGTAAGTCAAACCAATTAGCAAAAGCAGCGGCCACTCAAGTTGCCGATAATCCTGGCTCTGCTTTTAACCCTGTATTTATTTACGGTGGTACTGGTTTAGGTAAAACTCACTTATTACATGCTGTAGGTAACGGCATTATGGCAAACAAGCCAGATGCTAAAATTGTTTACATGCATTCAGAACGCTTTGTTCAAGACATGGTAAAGGCACTACAAAATAATGCGATAGAAGAATTTAAGCGTTATTACCGCAGTGTTGACGCATTAATGATTGATGATATTCAATTTTTTGCTAATAAAGAGCGTTCACAAGAAGAGTTTTTTCATACCTTTAATGCATTGCTTGAAGGCAACCAACAAATTATTTTAACCTCTGACCGTTATCCAAAAGAGATTGAAGGGGTCGAAGACCGTCTTAAATCACGTTTTGGTTGGGGATTAACAATCGCGATTGAGCCACCAGAGCTTGAAACTCGCGTTGCTATTTTGATGAAAAAAGCACAGCAAAGTAAGATTAACTTACCACATGAAGTTGCCTTTTTTATCGCCAAAAAATTACGTTCAAATGTACGTGAACTAGAAGGCGCACTTAACCGTGTAATTGCTAATGCTAATTTTACAGGTCGTCCAATTTCGATTGATTTTGTAAAAGAAGCACTACGCGATTTACTTGCCTTGCAAGATAAGCTGGTTACGATAGATAATATTCAGCGCACCGTTGCTGAGTACTACCGAATTCGAGTGTCAGATCTATTGTCTAAGCGCCGCAGCCGCTCTATAGCAAGGCCACGCCAAGTTGCCATGGCATTATCTAAAGAATTAACTAATCACAGCTTACCTGAGATTGGTGACGCATTTGGTGGACGCGATCATACGACCGTATTACACGCATGTCGTAAGATAAAATCACTACGTGACGAAAGCCACGAAATTAAAGAAGATTACCAAAACTTAATAAGAACATTGTCATCTTAGGGCTGACTTTATTATGCAAATAACAATATCAAGACAACAATTTTTAAAGCCATTGGTGCAAGTGTCGGGTGCAATAGAGCGCAAACACACGCTACCAATCTTATCTAACGTTTTGTTAGTGGTAGAAAACGGACAACTTTCAATGACGGGTACTGACCTTGAAATTGAATTAGTTTCTGGCGTATTTGTAGGTGATGATATTGCCGATACAAAACTAACGTTACCCGCTAAAAAGTTACTCGATATTTGTAAAAGTCTACCAGACGGTTCAGACATTACTTTAAGCTTGCAAGAGCACCAATTACTTTTAACCAGTGGTAAAAGCCGTTTTTCATTAACGACTTTATCAGCTGATGATTTTCCTAATTTAGAGCAGTGGGATGGTGAGGTTGAATTTCAACTAACTCGTTTAGAGCTTCGTAAGTTACTTGAAAGCACGCATTTTTCGATGGCGAATCAAGACGTACGTTATTACTTAAACGGTATGTCTTTTGAAGTAGATAATACAGACATAAAAACAGTAGCAACAGATGGTCACCGTTTAGCTATTGCACAAAAGCAATTAACGCAATCGCTTAACACTCAACGTCAATTAATTATACCTCGCAAAGGTGTGCAAGAAATTATGCGCCTTATGGTAGCTGACGACGAATTGGTAACAATTCAGTTTGGTGCTAACCATATCCGTATTATTGATATTGAGTTTACATTTACAAGTAAGCTAGTTGATGGACGCTTTCCTGATTACCGTCGTGTATTACCTCGTGGTGGCGACAAAGTAATTACAGCTAACAGAGAATGGTTACGAAATGCGTTTCAACGAGTGTCTATTTTATCGAATGAAAAATTTCGTGGTGTACGCTTAAACCTATCAAACGGTTTATTAAAAATTACTGCCAATAACCCAGAGCAAGAACAAGCTGAAGAAGTTGTTGAAGTAAGTTACGAAGGCGCGGACCTAGAAATAGGATTCAACGTGTCTTACGTATTAGATGTACTAAACACATTAAAAACAGAAGACGTACTATTTACATTAGCCGACTCAAACAGCAGTGCATTAATTGAAGGTGCAGGCGATGAAGAAGCAATGTACGTTGTTATGCCTATGCGTTTATAAGACTATAAATACATAATGAGCTTAAGTCATTTGAGCCTCAAATATTTTCGTAATATTGAGGCGCTGACGCTAGAACCAGTCAACGGCGTTAATATAATTTATGGTGAAAATGGCAGCGGAAAAACCAGCCTTTTAGAGGCTATATATTACCTTTCTCATGGCAAATCTTTTCGTACTCCAAAACACAAAAGTATTATTGCGCACCAGCAAGAGCAATTTGTAATTCACGGGCGTAAAACAATACACGATTTATCAATTCCAATTGGTATTAGTAAAACGCAAACGGGTGAGACCAATTTAAAAATTCAAGGTAAGGCGAGCCGTAAGATATCAGAACTCGCTCAACTTATGCCTGTACAAATTATTACACCAGAGAGTTATTCTTTGTTTTTTGGTGGACCTAAAGAGCGCAGAAAGTTTTTAGATTTAGGTTTGTTCCACGTGGAACATGAGTTCTTTTTTTTGTGGCAATCATTTAATAAAGTACTTAAACAACGTAATGCATTATTAAAAACTAAGCCCAAGAATTATTTTGACCAAATTAAGTTTTGGGACAAAGAATTTGTTAGACTGGCTGAAGAAATAAATAAATTAAGATTGGCGTATATAAGTAGGTTTAAGCAGCAATTTTTTGATAAAATGTGTGCAGAATTGACGCTTGTACGTGATTTAGAAATGACCTTTAGCGCAGGCTGGAAAGAGACTGAATCTCTTGCAGATGCGTTAGAGCAAAACTTTGAGCGAGATGCTCGCCAAGGGTTTACAAGTAAAGGCCCTCATAAGGCCGATTTTAGTTTTAGTGTCGCTGGCAACAGTGTGGAGAATACATTCTCACGCGGTCAATTGAAGCTATTATTGTATGCGTTGAAAGTTACGCAAAATAGCTTAATTGAGTCAGAGACAGATAAGCAATCTATATTGCTAATAGATGATCTACCTTCAGAATTAGGCGAAGATACAAAAGAGAAAGTGGGACAATTACTTGCTCACTGCAGTTCTCAAATTTTTATCTCTTCAATTTTATCTGAAAGTATTTCTGCTGTGGTGGAACCCATGCAACGAGAACTACAAATGTTCCACGTGAAACATGGCAACCTAATAACAAGATAAGTGGGATTAACCATGTCTGAGAATTATGACTCGTCGAGTATTAAAGTACTTAAAGGATTAGACGCAGTAAGAAAGCGTCCTGGAATGTATATTGGGGACACCGATGATGGCACAGGCTTACACCACATGGTGTTTGAGGTCGTTGATAACTCGATCGATGAAGCCTTAGCAGGTCATTGTGATGATATTTATGTAACGATTCACTTAGACGGTTCTGTCTCAGTTCGAGATAACGGTCGTGGTATCCCAACTTCTATCCATGAAGAAGAAGGCGTATCTGCAGCCGAAGTTATTATGACGGTACTTCATGCCGGTGGTAAGTTTGATGATAACTCTTATAAAGTATCAGGTGGCTTACACGGTGTTGGTGTTTCTGTTGTAAATGCACTTTCAGAAAAACTAAAACTGACTGTTCGTCGTGAAGGAAAGCTTCATGAGCAGTTTTATACTATGGGTGTTCCAGATGCACCTTTAGCAGTAATTGGTGACTCAGAAACAACTGGTACAGAATTACGTTTTTGGCCAAGCGCTGAAACATTCACAAATTTAGATTTTCATTACGACATTTTAGCTAAGCGTTTACGCGAACTTTCATTCCTAAACTCAGGTGTGAGCATCATCTTAAATGATGAGCGTGAAGAAAATAAATCTGACCACTTTAAATATGAAGGCGGTATTCAAGCTTTCGTAGAATACTTAAACCGTAATAAAACACCTATACATAAAGGTGTGTTCCATTTTACTCACGAACGTGAAGAAGATGGTATTAGTGTTGAAGTATCAATGCAGTGGAATGATGCATACCAAGAAAACATTTACTGTTTCACAAATAATATTCCACAACGTGATGGTGGTACTCACTTAGCCGGTTTTAGATCAGCGCTAACACGTACACTTAATAACTACATGGAAAAAGAAGGCTTTAACAAAAAAGCTAAAACAACCAGCAATGCTACCGGTGATGATGCCCGTGAAGGCTTAACGGCTGTTGTTAGTGTTAAAGTTCCTGATCCTAAGTTCTCATCACAAACTAAAGACAAGCTAGTATCAAGTGAAGTTAAATCTGCGGTTGAACAAGCAATGGCTGAAAAATTCACTGAGTTTTTACTAGAAAACCCAACTGATGCCAAAATTGTTGTAGGTAAGATTATTGATGCCTCACGTGCTCGTGAAGCGGCGCGTAAAGCCCGTGAAATGACGCGACGTAAAGGTGCAATGGACTTAGCAGGCTTACCAGGTAAGCTAGCTGATTGCCAAGAAAAAGACCCAGCCCAATCTGAACTATATATAGTGGAAGGGGACTCTGCTGGCGGATCAGCCAAGCAGGGACGTAACCGTAAAAACCAAGCTATTCTTCCGCTTAAAGGGAAAATATTAAACGTAGAAAAAGCACGTTTTGATAAAATGTTATCTTCGCAAGAAGTAGCAACACTAATTACTGCATTAGGGTGTGGTATTGGTCGTGACGAATATAACCCTGAGAAATTACGTTATCACCGTATCATCATCATGACCGATGCGGACGTGGATGGTTCTCACATTCGTACGTTACTACTAACATTCTTCTATCGTCAAATGCCTGAAATTGTAGAACGCGGTTATATTTATATTGCTCAACCACCACTTTATAAAGTGAAAAAGGGTAAGCAAGAGCGTTATATTAAAGATGATCCTGCATTAGTAGAATACTTAACGTCGCTTGCGCTTAATAATGCTGCTTTATATCCAAGTGCAGATGCTCCTGCGCTAGAAGGTGAAGCGCTAGAGAAAGTCGTTCACGATTACCAAAATACAGTTAAAGTTATTGAGCGTTTAAAGCGTAAATACCCTAACACGGTAATGGAGCGCTTAATCTACCAAACAGAGTTGAAAACTGATGACCTTTCTGACGAAGCTAAAGTAATTGCTTGGACAAAAGAGTTAGTTGATGACCTGATTGCACGTGATGAAGATGCAACTATTTTCCATGCGGGTACAGAGTTTGACGCTGAGCGTAATATGTATTACCCGGTTGTGAATATTCGTCAGCACGGTGTTGATAAAGCACATGTACTTCATTATGACTTTATTGCATCACGTGACTACCAACGCATTGCTGTGACTGGTACTAACATTGCAAACATCCTAAAAGAAGGTGCTTATATTCAACGTGGTGAGAAAACAAAACCTGTTGATAACTTTGTGGATGCTTTGGAATGGTTGATCACAGAATCTAAGCGCGGGATCTACATTCAACGCTATAAAGGACTGGGTGAAATGAACCCAAGCCAGCTTTGGGAAACAACAATGGATCCTAGTGCTCGTCGTATGTTACAAGTAACGATTGAAGATGCTGTTGGCGCGGATCAATTATTTGCCACCTTAATGGGTGATCAAGTAGAGCCTCGTAGAGAGTTTATCGAAACTAACGCTCTACGCGTAGTTAATCTAGACGTGTAAAAATATTACTTACACCGAAAAAGGAGCCTAATGGCTCCTTTTTTATTTTTTCAATTACACAAACTGCTTAAAACCTGAGTGTACACACGGTATACTAAGGGTAATTTTCACGCTACTTCTTAGATAGTAAAAAGCCAAATATGCAAAAATATGACGTAAAAACCTTTCAAGGTTTGATCCTGGCTTTACAGGATTATTGGGCGCAGCAAGGCTGTGTCATTATTCAACCACTTGATATGGAAGTGGGCGCCGGGACATTTCACCCGCAAACATTTTTAAAGTCTATTGGTCCAGAGCCAATGTCGAGCGCGTACGTTCAGCCGTGTCGTCGTCCTACGGATGGCCGCTATGGTGAAAACCCAAATCGCCTACAACATTACTACCAATTCCAAGTAGTTTTAAAGCCATCACCAGATAACATCCAAGAGCTTTACTTAGGCTCATTAGCGGCAATGGGTATTGATACCCTTACTCACGAAGTTCGCTTTGTAGAAGATAACTGGGAATCACCTACGCTAGGCGCATGGGGCTTGGGATGGGAAATTTGGTTAAACGGCATGGAAGTAACGCAGTTTACCTACTTTCAACAAGTGGGTGGCTTAGAGTGCTCACCAGTAACAGGCGAAATTACTTACGGCCTAGAGCGTTTAGCAATGTACATTCAAGGCGTAGATAGCATTTACGACCTAGTATGGGCAGACGGTCCACTAGGGCGCGTAACATACGGCGACGTGTTCCATCAAAATGAAGTAGAGCAATCTACTTATAATTTTGAACATGCAAACGTAGAAGACTTATTTGCACAGTTTGATAAGTGTGAAGCAGAAAGCCAAAAGTTAATTGAAGCTAACTTACCACTACCTGCATACGAGCAAGTAATGAAAGCATCGCACGCATTTAACTTACTAGACGCACGCCACGCAATTTCGGTAACCGAACGTCAGCGTTATATTTTACGCGTTCGTGCGTTATCAAAAGCGTGTGCACAAAGTTACTATGACAAACGTGAAGCGCTTGGTTTCCCGCTGTGTAAGGATAAGTAAAATGTCAGCACAAAATTTATTAGTAGAAATTGGCACTGAAGAGTTACCACCAAAAGCATTGCGTAAATTAGCAGAAGCCTTTGCTGCAAACTTAACTCAAGAGCTAGAAACATTAGAATTAGCACACCAAGGCGTAAGCTGGTATGCATCGCCTCGTCGTTTGGGTTTACAAGTAAAAGCGCTTGAAGCTAAGCAACAAGACAAAGAAGTTGAAAAGCGTGGCCCAGCAACAAAGGCAGCGTTTGACAGCGAAGGTAACCCAACAAAAGCAGCAATGGGTTGGGCACGTGGTTGTGGTATTGAAGTAAAAGACGCACAAACACTTGAAACCGATAAAGGCGCTTGGTTATTGCACATTGCTAAAGTAGCAGGGCAAGAAACTAAAACCCTAATGACAGATGCAATCACAAAAGCATTAAGTAAATTACCAATCCCTAAACCAATGCGTTGGGGCGCGAATAAAACACAATTTATTCGCCCTGTGCATACAGTAACTATTTTATTTGGTGATGAGTTACTTGAAGGCGAAATTCTTGGTAAGCAAATAACTAACCAGCTTCAGGGTCATCGTTTTCATCACCCAGAAAAAATTAGCATTAACCATGCAGATGACGTTTTTGACGTACTTAAATCTGCTTACGTTATTGCTGATTACGAGCAACGTAAAGCGCAAATTCGAGCACAAATAGAAGAGGCTGCAAGCGCAGTTAACGCTGTTGTTGCAATGGATGAAGATTTACTAGAAGAAGTAACATCACTTGTAGAGTGGCCAGTTACTTTAACGGCAACATTTGAAGAAGCATTTTTAGATGTACCAGCCGAAGCGTTAATTTACACCATGAAAGACGATCAAAAATATTTCCCGTTATTAGATCAAAACGGCAAACTTTTAAATAAGTTTTTGTTTGTATCTAACATCGAAAGTAAAGATCCAAGTGTGGTTATCTCTGGTAACGAAAAAGTAGTGCGCCCGCGTTTAGCCGATGCACAGTTCTTCTTTGAAACAGATAAAAAGAAAACCCTAGAAAGCCGATTAGAGTCGCTTGATAGCGTATTGTTCCAAAAGCAACTTGGTACGCTTAAAGATAAGTCTGAGCGCATTAGTGAACTTGCAGGTTATATTGCTGAGCAATTAGGTGCTGATAAAGACCTAGCACAGCGTGCAGGCTTATTAAGTAAAACTGACCTAATGACTGAAATGGTTATGGAATTTACCGACGTGCAAGGTGTAATGGGAATGCATTACGCTCGCCACGATGGTGAAGCCGAAGATGTAGCCGTAGCGCAAAACGAGCAGTACATGCCACGCTTTGCAGGGGATAACTTACCAACAAACTTAATTAGCTGCGCAGTAGCGATTGCTGATAAGTTTGACACGCTGGTGGGTATTTTTGGTATAGGCCAAGCACCTAAAGGTGACAAAGACCCATTTGCTCTTCGTCGTGCTGCTATTGGTGCACTGCGCATCATGGTAGAAAAAGAACTACCACTTGATATTTTAGACCTAGTAGCTAAATCGCAAACATTGTTTGGCGACAAGTTAACTAACTTAAATGTATCAACTGACGTATTTGAGTTTATGCTAGGGCGCTTCCGTGCTTGGTATCAAGACGAAGGTATTGAAGTAGACGTAATTCAAGCAGTGCTTGCACGTCGTCCGACTAAACCTGTTGATTTTGACCGCCGTGTTAAAGCCGTAAGCCACTTCCGTACATTAGACGCAGCAGAAGCGCTTGCAGCAGCTAATAAGCGTGTAGGTAACATTCTGGCTAAAAACGACATTACCAGCCAAGGTAGTGTTGATGAGAGCTTATTAAGCGACGACGCCGAAAAAGTATTGGCATCACAAGTAGCAAAATTTGCCACTGACCTTGCACCACTTTACGCAGATGGAAACTACCAAGAAGCATTAAGCCAATTGGCGGGTATTCGTGAAAGTGTTGATAACTTTTTTGACAACGTAATGGTTATGGCCGACGATGAAGCTGTTAAGCAAAATCGTCTTGCGCTATTAAGCCAGTTAAGCGGATTGTTTTTAGGTATTGCAGATATTTCTGTTTTACAAAAATAACACCGATTAGCAATTTTAAAAGCCAGCGTTTTGCTGGCTTTTTAGTTTTCACTGTATGCAAAGGATACCCATTGATGATTTCTATGAAACGAATTTTAACCTTAGCAATTGCTGGTTTACTTACTGCCTGTACAAGCCAAATTTCGATTAACGATGTATTGCCACAGCAAGAGCTTGACCGCACAATTTACTTACGTGGCGACTTTACACTGTGGGATGCAGAGCCCCAGTATCAGTTTGCGCCAGTTGGCCCTGCGCTTTATCAAGCGCAAGTTAAATTTTCGACGCCTGGTAAAGTGTACGAATTTAAAATAGCTGATGCCGATTTTAGTGAAGGCTACAACTGTGGTTACAGCGATGCACAACCAGCAGGGCAAAAACTAACACTCGGCCAGCCAGCTATCGCAGACTGTAATACTATTTATAACTACTTTAGTTTCACACCAGCAATAAAAGGCACGTACATAGTAAGTATTGATTACAGTGACTACGATAAGCCACAAGTGACGATAACGAAGAAGTGATTTTTAGCTATTTAATAGCCCTAGTGGGTTGATGGATTTGTGACAAGGACGTTGTAGGATTTATTCAGCATTAACACCAAGGGGGTTTAGTCGTTTGGGTAGAGTGAAGCGAAACCCAACATGTGTGGCGAACAAAACTATTTTGGTGGTTATTAAATACGTTGGGTTTCGTAAAACTCAACCCAACCTACGTGAGTTTAAAGCCCTTTCTTCACCACATATCTATACGGTGCTTCCTCTGCATCTTTAGCCACCAGCGTGTGATCCATAAACGTACAAAAGCTCGGAATGTCGCGAGTGGTTGATGGGTCATCAGCAGTTATTAATAACGTTTCACCATCATTCATTTTGCGAATAGCAGCACGTACCATCATTACTGGCTCTGGGCAGCGAAGGCCTATAGCATCTAATTGGTGATCGGGATTATCAAAGCTCATAATAAATTGGCCTGTTTAATTAAAGTGATTGCTGTGTACGCGAGTGCTTAGGTATAGCAATTAATAAGTTTGGCAGTTTAACGCAATTTTATATGTAATTTAACTATTTTACTTTATGCTTTTAGCGGTTTCAAAATACCCTATTTAATAATACGCCCGATCACATAATTAAGCTGTTACATGCTTGCTTGATAAAGGGACGTTTTTATAAATGAAGCTAATAAAAAAGGCGAACTGAATAAAATCAGTTCGCCTTTTTAATCACCAAGATGGTTTTACATGTTTAAGCTAATTAGTCTTGAACACGTTCAAATACAGTTGCAATGCCTTGGCCTAAACCAATACACATAGTTGCTAAACCGTATCGTACATTTTTGTCTTCCATTAAGTGAATAAGCGATGTGCTAATACGCGAACCCGAACAACCCAGTGGGTGACCAAGTGCGATTGCGCCGCCATTTAAATTCACTTTTTCGTCAACAACATCCATTAACCCTAAATCTTTCATTACAGGTAATGATTGTGCTGCAAAGGCTTCATTAAGTTCTACTACGCCTAGGTCATCAATTGTAATACCGGCTTGTGCAAGTGCTTTTTTACTTGCTGGTACTGGGCCGTAACCCATAATTGATGGATCGCAACCAGCGACTGCCATTGCTTTAATGCGCGCACGAATTGGTAAACCAAGTTCTTTTGCTTTTTCTTCGCTCATTACTAACATTGCAGATGCGCCGTCAGAAAGTGCTGAAGAAGTACCGGCTGTTACCGTACCTGATGCAGGATTAAATACTGGGCGAAGCTTTGATAGACCTTCTACTGTTGTTTCTGGGCGAATTACTTCGTCGTCTTCAACTAAGATAAGCGAACCATCTGCATCGTGACCTTCCATTGCTAAAATTTCGCGACGGAAGCGGCCTTCAACAGTTGCAGCTTGTGCACGTTGATGTGAACGGTAAGCAAATTCATCTTGTTGCTCACGGCTAATGCCATGAAGCGTTGCAAGGTATTCTGCTGTTAAGCCCATAGAGCCAGACGCTTGTGCAATTGATGTTGCTAAGCCTGGGTGAAAGTCGTTGCCGTGAGTCATAGGTACGTGACCCATGTGCTCAACACCACCAATTAGGTAAGTGTCGCCAGCGCCTGTCATTATTGCGCGTGCTGCGTCATGCAATGCTTGCATAGAAGAGCCACATAAACGGTTAACCGTAACAGCAGGAACGCTGTGCGGAATACCGGCAAGCAATGATGCGTTACGTGCTACGTTAAAGCCTTGCTCTAATGTTTGCTGTACACAACCCCAATAAATATCGTCAATTGATGCAGGATCAACTGCAGGGTTGCGATCTAGCAAGCCTTTCATTAAATGTGCGCTTAAGTCTTCTGCACGTTTATGTTTGAATACACCACTTTTAGAGCGACCCATTGGTGTGCGGATACAATCTACAATTACTGGATTATTCATGATATTAACCTTCCACCTTATAGAAAACACGACCTTCTTCGGCCCACTTGCGAGTTTGTTCAGATACTTGGTAAATCGCACCTAGGTGAGCGTATTTGTCTGCTGCTGCAACAAAGTTAGCTAAACCAGTTTGATCTAAGTAACGGAACGCGCCGCCTCTAAATGGAGGGAAACCAACACCGTAAACTAATGCCATATCTGCTTCTTGCGGCGAGGCAACAATGCCTTCTTGCAAACACAGTAGCACTTCGTTAATCATTGGAATCATACAACGGTCGATGATTTCTTGTTTATCAAATTCTTTTGGTGCGTCTGTGATTGGGCTTAGTAGCTCAATTGCTGTCTCGTCATGAGACTTTTTAAGACGACCGCGACGATCTGTTTCGTATTTGTAAAAACCGGCTTTGTTCTTTTGTCCAAAACGTTTTTCGTTGGCAAAAATAGTCACAGGGTCTTTATCAGCACGAGCCATACGCTCAGGGAAGCCGTCAGCCATTACGCCAGTACAATGGAACGCTGTATCAATACCTACAACATCAAGTAGGTAAGCCGGACCCATAGGCCAGCCAAATACGTTTTCCATTACTTTATCTACTTTTGCAAAGTTAGCGCCTTCAACCACTAATTTGCTAAAACCTGCAAAGTAAGGGAATAAAACACGGTTTACGAAAAAGCCTGGGCAATCGTTAACAACAATTGGCGATTTACCTAATTTAAGCGCGTAATCAACTACTGCATTAATTGTTTTATCTGAGGTTTTTGCACCACGGATAATTTCTACTAATGGCATTTTTGGCACAGGGTTGAAAAAGTGCATACCACAGAAGTTTTCTGGCTTATCTAGCGCTTGCGCTAGTAAATCAATACAAATAGTCGATGTGTTTGAAGTAAGTACAGTGCCTTCTGGCATGTTCTTTTCAAGATCAGCGAGTACTGCTTGCTTAACTTTAGGGTTTTCTACAACGGCTTCAACAATGATGTTGGCACTTTGTAGGTCTGACTCGTTAAGTGTTGGCTTAATTTTGCTAAGTGTTGCCAACATTTTTTCCATTGGCATGTGACCACGCTTAACTTTTGCACCTAATAACTTAGATGCTTCACCCATACCTAAATCAAGCGCATCTTGTTGGATGTCTTTCATTATAATAGGTGTGCCTTTATAAGCAGACTGGTATGCAATACCGCCACCCATAATACCAGCACCTAATACAGCGGCTTGTTTAATTTCTACATCGCTGTGCTTAGCAAATTTACGTGCTTTACCTTTAATGTATTGATCAGCTAGGAATATACCTGTCTGTGCAGCTGCTTCTGGTGTGCGTGCTAATTTAGCAAAGTTAGCGTTTTCGATTGCCATTGCTTCATCGCGAGTACAGTTTGCCGCTGCTTTAATAGTACGTACAGCCATAACCGGTGCAGGATAGTGGCCTTTGGTTTTACCCATTACCATACCTTCTGCCATAGCAAAGCTCATGCCTTGCTCAACACGGTTTAATTTAAGTGGCTGTAGTTTTACGTTGCGTTTTGCTTGCCAATCTAGCTTGCCAGCAATCGCCAGTTCAAGTGTTGATACACTTGACTCTAGAAGTTTGTCAGCACTAACTACCGCGTCAAACGCACCTACTTTAAGGGCATCTGCTGCGCGGTTTTCTGCGCCTGAGGTAATCCACATCATCGCGTTATCGGCGCCAATGATACGTGGTAAGCGCACTGTGCCACCAAACCCTGGCATTATGCCAAGTTTAACTTCTGGTAGGCCCATTTTAGCTGTTTCGCTTGCCACACGATAATCGGTAGCAAGTGCCCACTCACAACCACCGCCAAGTGCCATACCGTTTATAGCGCTTAGAGTTGGGAATGGTAAATCTTCAATTGCATCAAAAACGTCGGTTGCGTTTTTGATCCACACTACTAATTCTTCTTCAGGTTTAGTAAATGTAGGTAAAAATTCGAAGATATCGGCACCAATAATAAAGTGGTCTTTATCACTGGTAAAAATCATGCCTTTGATATCAGTATTGGCGGCTAATTCTTTTAATGCTGCTGCGCAATCTGAAAGAGTTTTTTGAGATAGTGTGTTTACAGAACCTGCAACACAAAACTTAAACTCGGCGATGTTTTCCTTTAGGAAGCTAACTTCAAAGGAATCGCTTTTATATAACATTATTATTCTCCCTAGTTGACGAACTAAGACTGGTACGATGAGTTTGTATTTCAATCAGTGTGCTTGCTTTAAATTAAAAATGCAACGAAAAATTTAACTCGGTTACAATCGACTGGTTAAAATATAGCTGGTTTGGTGCTAAGGTGGTTGAAAAGTTTTTATTCACTACTTTAATTTTTTATTAAAGGACATTATGAAAAAATATTTATTAAGCATTGCGGCAGCTGCATTCATTTTCCCTCTTCATTCTGCCGAGGCAAGTATTGATAACGATGCATTTTTAGATGCCGAAAAAAAAGTAAGGTACGGCAGTTACCAAGACTTTAAACAAGCGGTTAGTAACCTAAATCATCCGTTAAAACCTTATGTTGAAAAAACGTATTGGCAACGCCATCCGAGCATTAAACATCAGGCAGAAATAGAAGAATATTTAAATATATACCAGCATACGCCGCTTGAGTGGCCGGTCCGTAAAGCGTGGTTAGAGTATTTAAAAGATAACAACGAAAAGGCGGCGTATATCCGCAACTATCGTGAAACGTCTAATACGGAGCTTACTTGTACTTATTTAGATTTTCAGCTTGATTTAGGTGCGCCCGAAAAGGCAATTCTAAATCAGGTGACCGACTTATGGGCTGTAGGTAAATCGCAACCTAATGGTTGTGATAGTTTATTTTCTACGTGGCGTAAAAAAGGCTACATGAAAGAAGAAACGGTTTGGAAGCGTGTAACACTTGCTGCACAAGGCGGAACGCAAAGCTTATTACCTTACTTAAAAACTTTATTACCAAGTAAGGAGCGTTACTTAGCTGACTTATATTTAAAAGTGCGAAAAGATCCAAGCGCAGCCGCTGGATTATATAGATATAAAAACAAGTCGGCTAAAGAAGGGCAAATAGCTATTTATGGTGTTAAGCGTTTGGTTTGGCGCGATAAAGAGCTAGCTTTAAAAGCATGGGAAAAGCTAGAAAAAATATTTAAGTACAGCGATGAAGAAAAAGCGGATGTGTATTACACTTTTGCATTGTCACTTGCCTCTAGCGGGCATAAACAAGCGAGCTTTTGGCTAAATAAAGTGCCAAAAGAGCGACTAGACAGCAAGCTTATTCAGTGGCAACTGGGCAATATGCTCAAAACCCAAGATTGGGAAGGGATTGCTGCATTTTTTACAGGTAAAGAAAATTTAAGTCTTGGTCAGCAATATTGGTTAGCTTATAGCTATGCACAACGTGGCGAGCAACAAAAAGCAGACGACATCTGGAAAAAAGTAGCGGCTAATCGTGATTATTACGGCTTTTTAGCCGCAGCACGTTTGGGGTTGCCCGTTGATTTAAATAATCAGCCTTTAGCAGTCGATAAGGTACTTGTAGATAAAGTGAGTAATGCACCAGGCTTTAAGCGTGCAAAAGCACTTTATGATATTGAGCGCTTTACGTCGGCGCGCCGTGAATGGAATTACTTAACGGATACCTCCAGCGATGAAGAAAAGCTGGCAGCATCACAGTTATCTACCGATTTAGGTTGGCACGACAGTACTATTTTTACTTTAGCAAAAATTAAAGCATGGGATAATGTAGAGCAACGTTTTCCGTTTGCGTTTCAAGATGTTTTTGAGCGCTACAGTAAACGTAGCAAGATAGATGTTGCTTGGAGTATTGCTATTGCAAGGCGCGAAAGCTCTTTTGCGCCAGATGCACGCTCGCATGCTAATGCGCGTGGTTTAATGCAGTTATTACCTAGTACTGCTGAGTATGTAAATAAAGGCAGTGTGACAAGTAGTCGTTTATATCAACCTAAAACAAATATTAGGTTGGGTACGAGTTACTTACAATACTTAAAAAAGAAAAACCATGGCAATGAAGTGCTGGCTACGGCTTCTTATAATGCGGGTTATCACCGTATAAAGCGTTGGTTACCTGATGACGCTATTCCGGCTGAGTTATGGGTAGAGCTTATTCCGTATCGCGAAACCCGCGATTACGTAAAAAATGTATTTGCGTACAGGCAGGTTTACCATACAAGAATGGGCCGAGAAGGTAATGTATTAGCGCCGCTACTCGAAATGAAAATGGGCGGTTGAATATATGATACCAATCGACCAATAACTTAACACGATAGGTATAGGTATTAATAAGGGGGATGTTTACATGTTAAATATCCCCCTTTTTTGAGCGCTGAGGGTCATACCAATTTTATTAAAAACATGATCATTCTAGCGTATTAAATAACTCAATAACTGCGTTAAAAATTATTTATATAGAACAACTATGTATCATAATTTTAGCCTTGTTATTAAGCTATTTTCTTATCGCTATAATAGATCATTAATTTAATGCAATTGGTATAAGTGATAGACTCATAGCAAGTTAAATTTAACAGATGGATTAACAATGGATAAATTAGCCGTTTTATACGCCGAACATATTGCAACACTGCAACAGCGTACTCGTACAATTTGTAATA
Organism: Pseudoalteromonas sp. SR41-1; assembly: GCF_014164015.1. Classification (NCBI taxonomy): domain Bacteria; kingdom Pseudomonadati; phylum Pseudomonadota; class Gammaproteobacteria; order Alteromonadales; family Pseudoalteromonadaceae; genus Pseudoalteromonas; species Pseudoalteromonas sp. SR41-1. Next base: position 15,130 of record NZ_JACJEK010000025.1, on the reverse strand, counting down.
GCGAAGGGTTAGAAGGATTAGTAATTCATTCAGGCCAAGCTAAGCGCCAGTTTTTAGATGATATGTATTATCCATTTAAAGTTAATCCACAGTTTAAAGCATGGTTACCGGTTATTGATAATCCTCATTGCTGGATTGTGGTAAATGGCAGCGACAAGCCAAAACTCATATTTTATCGCCCGGTAGATTTTTGGCATAAAGTACCAGACGAGCCTCGCGACTTTTGGGCAGAGTACTTTGATATAGAGCTACTACTTCAGCCTGATCAAGTAGAAAAGTTATTACCATACGATAAAGCTAAATATGCTTACATGGGTGAATACATTGAAGTAGCGCAAGCACTTGGTTTTAGTATTATGAACCCTGAGCCTGTACTTAACTATTTTCATTACCACCGCGCTTATAAAACCCAGTACGAACTTGAATGTTTACGCAACGCTAACCGCATTGCAGTAGATGGGCATAAAGCTGCACGCGATACATTCTTTAATGGTGGTAGCGAGTTCGACATTCAGCAAGCGTACTTAATGGCGACACGTCAAAGCGAAAATGAAATGCCGTACGGCAACATTGTTGCGCTTAACGAAAACTGCGCTATTTTGCACTACACGCACTTTGATCCAAAAGTGCCGCACACCCACAACTCATTTTTAATTGATGCCGGTGCAAACTTTAATGGTTACGCTGCTGATATTACTCGTACGTATGATTTTAAAAAGCAGGGTGAGTTTGCTGAGCTTGTACAAGCGATGACTGTTCAACAAATCGAGTTAGGTAAAGGTTTAAAGCCGGGTATGCTTTATGGTGATTTACACGTTGAATGCCATAACCGTATCGCACAAATACTCAGTGACTTTAAAATTGTTAACCTACCCGCGGAGGAAATTGTTGAGCGTAAAATTACATCTACTTTCTTCCCGCATGGACTAGGACATCACCTAGGTTTACAAGTGCATGATATGGGCGGTTTTATGAGTGACGAAAAGGGCACACATCAACCATCGCCTGAAGGGCATCCGTTCTTGCGTTGTACTCGCCTGATCGAAAAAAACCAAGTGTTTACTATTGAGCCAGGTTTATACTTTATTGATTCACTGCTTGGTGATTTAGCGCAAACCGATAATAAGCAGTTTATTAACTGGGAAAAGGTAGAGTCATTTAAACCATTTGGCGGCATTCGTATTGAAGATAACATTATTGTTCACGAAGATAGCCTAGAGAATATGACGCGTAATTTAGAACTCGATTAATTTCTATAAAGACGAGTTAGCGAATAAACGTTAAAATATGCATATGAACGGGGCCTTTAGGCCCCATTTTTAATTGAGCTTTTAATATGTCTGAATATAAATATCCTGCTGCTGACGTTTTTCATCAAGAAGAAATTAAAAAAAGTACGTTTATAGTCCACATTGCACATACCCCCGATTTAAATTCAGCCAAAGCATTTATTAAAAGCATTGAAGAAAAGTATAGCGATGCGCGTCATAACTGCTGGGCACATGTGGCAGGCAACCCCGGTGGTAGTCATGTTTATGGTTTTTCGGACGATGGTGAACCCAATGGCACGGCAGGAAAGCCTATGTTAAATGTGCTGGTGGGTTCAGGCCTTGGCGAAATCACAGCTGTTGTTACACGTTACTTTGGCGGTATAAAATTAGGCACAGGCGGATTAGTACGTGCTTATGGTGGCTCATTAAATAATGCACTAGTAAAATTGCAAACAGTGCTTAAAGTTCCCAGTGTTGAAATTACAGGGAGTAGCGAGTACAGCATGCAAGGTGCGATTGAGCAGTTATTAAAAACAAAGTATCAAGTGCTTAATATTGATAAGCAATTTACTGCTAATATTGAATGGGTGATTACAATAGATAGCCGCGAAGCTCAGCAAGCAATCAAAGATATTTTTGATTTAAGTCACGGCGCAGTTGAGTTAACTATTAAAGAGTAATAACCTAGACAAATTGCATGTAATGCATACTGACCCTATTTAATTTGGTTGATACTACTCAGCCTGAATTTACTAATAATAAAAGCGACAAGCTAAATGCAATTTCGTACCATCATAAAAATTCTTGGCCAACTTGTTGCGCTGTTTAGTATTACCATGGTGCCGCCGGCACTGGTGTCTTTAATATATAAAGACGGTGGTGGTGTTCCTTTTGTTTTAGCATTTATCTTTAGTGTTGTTATTGGCATGATGGCTTATTACCCAAACCGCCATGAAAACGGTGACTTAAAAGCGCGTGAAGGCTTTTTAATTGTTGTCCTGTTTTGGCTGGTACTTGGGGCGTTTGCGTCCTTGCCGCTTATCTTTTTACAAGAACCTAACTTATCGCTCGCCGATGCGGTATTTGAAGCATTTTCTGGCTTAACAACCACCGGCGCTACGGTGCTTACCGGTATTGAGTATTTACCCAAGTCGGTATTGTTTTATCGCCAGCAACTCCAGTGGTTTGGCGGTATGGGTATAATCGTACTCGCTGTTGCTATACTCCCAATGCTAGGTGTTGGTGGTATGCAGTTGTACCGCGCTGAAATACCAGGGCCTGTAAAAGATTCTAAAATGACCCCGCGAATTGCCGATACTGCAAAGCACCTTTGGTATATTTATGTGTCGTTGACTATTACTTGTATGCTGGCTTATTGGGCTGCGGGAATGGAGTGGTTTGATGCTATATGCCATGCATTCTCAACGGTGGCAATAGGTGGTTTTTCTACTTACGACGCCTCCATGGGGCACTTTGACAGCCCTGTAATTAACTTTATTTGTGTGTTCTTTTTAATTATTGCCGCTGTTAACTTCTCCCTGCATTACGCCGCAGTGGCGAGCCGAAATATACAAGTTTATATTAGAGACCCAGAGTTTAAGGTGTTTTTGTGTATTCAATTAGCGCTGGTGGTTATTTGTTTTACCGTACTTTCCTCTAACGAAATATTTGCTAATGGCGATGAAACCCTCGATCAGGCGTTATTTCAAGCTGTTTCAATGAGTACAACAGCAGGCTTTGCTACTGATAACTTTTCAACATGGCCTTTGTTTTTACCTATTTTACTTATATTTTCGAGCTTTATTGGTGGCTGTGCAGGCTCTACCGGTGGTGGTATGAAAGTAGTGCGCGTATTTTTACTTTATTTGCAGGGCGTGCGTGAGCTCAATCGTTTAGTGCACCCACGGGCTATATATTCAATCAAGCTGGGTCGTAAGGCGTTGCCAGACAAAGTAGTAGAAGCCGTGTGGGGATTTTTCTCTGCATATGCGCTTGTATTTATTATTATCATGTTAGCGCTTATGGGCACGGGTATGGATAACATAACTGCGTTCTCAGCCACTGCGGCTTGTTTAAATAACTTAGGGCCTGGCTTAGGAGATGTAGCGTCGCATTATGGTGCTATAACCGATGGTGCTAAATGGTTGCTTACTATTGCAATGGTGTTTGGTCGCCTAGAAATATTTACTTTATTAGTGTTATTTACGCCTACATTTTGGCGTGGATAAACGAGCGGCTTAAGTTTTAAATTACAAAATATTGGAAAAAGGGATATGCCAACAAATTTAGAAAAGCTAAAGCATATAGGTGTAGGCAGTTTAGTTGACCTAGAAATATTAACACCTACAAGCAGTAAGCGTGTTAAAACTGAATTAGTTGGTTTACTCGATAAACAGTTTATTATTTTAAATTATCCCAATGCTAAGCGTTTACCTGCAGCGAGTGACTATTTACGTGATGGTGTAATGGTTGTTGTAAGAGCACTGATTGAAGGCAGTGGCGGGCAAGTTATTGCGTTTCGCCAGCAAATTATGTCAGTAGCCTCTCATCCCGCTAAACTCGTCTTTATTAATTTTCCTAAGCAAGTGCAGCTATTTGCGCTACGCTCGCAAACACGCATACCTACCTTGTTACCTGCAAAGCTAAAACTAAGTGACGATAGAGTGCTTGAAGGCCTTATTAAGGACATTTCACTCACTGGTGTAATGTTTGATATTAGAGGCGATCAGCAAGCTGAAGGTATTAAAGATATGCAATGCACTGTCGTACTCAATAGTAGTGATAAAGATTTTGAAGGTGAAATTTGCAGTGTTAAAGAGCATGTCGCAGGTGTGCACTGCGGAATTAAGCTACTAGCAAGCGAGGATGAAATGAAAACCTTTATGAAAGAGCATTTTATAGACCCATCTGCGCTTGAGCCCACCGTTGACTAAATCGTTTTTCGCTTATTTGCAACAAAATGTCGTTTTACGTGAGTATTTATAAAGTGTTTTTTTGTTTTTATATAATTAAAAATATTATTCAGATAAAACAATGTTTTACGTATTTTTTGTTATGGCTTGTTTTTTGTTGTTATAGCTACTTCGTTAAAATTAACCTTAATTATTTTTTAAAATCCCTCCTTTTATAGCTCTACATTTTAAAATGTATCTTTTTATATAAACATAACTAGTTGTTTTTAATGACTTTAGTTTTTCACCTCTAAAGCGTGTTGCGAAAAGGCAACAGTAATGACTCTGAAAATTCCTACTTATTGTACGTATTCTTTTTAACTTCTTGAAATTTAATGGCTTTTCAATGTTGGCATTTAAGTTGTAATAGTCAGGGTGTACTGAACGAAATCGTGATTCAAAGTGAAACACTTAATCGCACACACATAAATTTGAAGGATACATATTATGAAAAGCATTAATAAAACTTTAGCACTTATCGCTATTGCATCTTCTTCAGCCGCTTTTGCAGCAACAGATTTTGACACACTTGATGTAGACGGCAGTGGCACAATTAGCCAAGCAGAAGCATCAGTAGACGCAAAATTAATGAGCATGTTTTCTGAGCTTGATACTGACCAAAATGGTGAGTTATCAAAAGAAGAATTTTCAGAAGCTTAATTAAAAAGTATTTATCCTGAGTGGCCAAAGACAACCTAAGTAGGCAAGGGAGCTTACGAAAGAGGATAACAAGGAAGTGAAAAATTACGTTTTAAGTTAAACGAAGCAATTTTTTTGATAGAACATTGAAGGATTAAGTTATGAAACATTTAAATAAAGCATTAGCACTTATAGTACTAGCATCTTCTTCAGCTGCATTTGCAGCATCAGATTTTGACAGCCTTGATATTGATGGTAGCGGCACAATTAGCCCAAGCGAAGCGGCAGTCGATACCGATTTAATGGCTGAATTTATTGAGCTAGACACAGATGGTAGCGGCGAGCTTTCTAAAGAAGAGTTCTCTAATTACTAATTAAACATTTTTCACAGTCAGGGATCTTTGAAAAGGACTTCCCATATTACTAGGAATATTATTATGAAAACATTCAATACAACACTTGCAGTTATCGTTTTAGCATCTTCATCAGCAGCATATGCTGCAGTAGATTTTGCCTCTTTTGATGCAGATGGCGACGGTGCGATTTCAATGGAAGAAGCGAAGGTTAACCCTCAACTTGTGAAGATTTTTGATGATTTAGATACTGATGGAAATGGTGAAATCTCTAAAGAAGAGTTTTCAAAGGTACAGTAATCAATATTCGAAGATACTCCACTAAAGCCGCCTTAGTCAGCGGCTTTTTTGTATTTTAAATTAACTAATTAGCGTAACTAGTTAAAGGAATATAGCACTTACTTGGAATAGTTTTTCTACAACGGTAATATGTTTTTTGTCGATTAAAAACATAATGACATGATCGCCCGACATAATAATTGTATCATCGTGAGCTATCAGTACATCGTCATTACGTACTATTGCGCCAATAGTTGTACCCGCTGGAAGTTTTATGTCGGCAATCGCGCGACCAACAACTTTAGATGTGCTTTCATCACCATGAGCAACCGCTTCTATGGCTTCTGCCGCACCTTTACGCAGTGAATACACATTAACAATATCACCACGGCGTACGTGCGTTAATAACGCTGATATTGTTGCTTGTTGTGGCGATATGGCAATGTCTATTTCGCCGCCTTGTACCAAATCAACGTAAGCACCACGCTGGATAAGCACCATGGTTTTCTGTGCGCCCATACGTTTTGCAAGCATGGCTGACATAATGTTTGCTTCATCGTCGTTGGTTACGGCAATAAACACATCTACTTGTTCAATATGCTCTTCTGAGAGCAGTTCTTGATCAGATGCGTCACCACAAAAAACGACCGTGTTATCGAGCATTTCTGAGAGTTGCTCAGCACGTTCTTTACTGCGTTCAATTAGTTTAACGGTGTGGTTTTTTTCAAGTGAGCGGGCAAGGCCTGCCCCAATGTTACCGCCACCAGCTATCATAATTTTTTTGTACGAACGCTCAAGTTTTTGTAGCTCGTTCATTACTGCGCGTATATGTTTTGTAGCGGCAATAAAGAATACTTCGTCATCGGCTTCAATAACGGTGGTACCCAATGGTTTTATTGCTTTACCTTGACGATAAATAGCGGCAACACGAGTTTCTACATTAGGAATATGTTCTTTAAGTGCAGATAACGCATAACCTACAAGTAAACCGCCATAGTAAGCTTTTACGGCTACTAACGAGAGCATGCCATCAGCAAACTGCAATACTTGCAGAGCACCAGGGTAGTCAATTAAACGGCGAATATACTTAGTGACCAGTGCTTCGGGAGCAATGTAATGATCGATTGGTAAATCATCGTTTTGAAAAAGTTTTTCGCGGTATTTTAAGTATTGCTCTGAGCGAATACGAGCAATTTTAGTAGGCGTTTTAAAAATACTGTATGCCACTTGGCATGCAACCATGTTCACTTCATCTGAACTGGTTACCGCTATAATCATATCGGCATCTTCAGCACCTGCGCGGCGTAATACATCAGGATGCGCGCTGTGGCCCATAACCCCTTGTAAGTCGTACTTATCTTGAAGTTCACGTAATCGGTTACCGTCTATATCAACAACGGTAATTTCGTTTTGTTCGCCAACTAAGTTTTCAGCAAGCGTAGCACCAACTTGCCCGGCACCGAGTATAATTATTTTCATTATTTACCCGTGGTATTGATCATAATTTAATTAAAAAAATAGCCATTTAATTTTTCATAAATGGCTAACTATTTAGTGTACGGCTATTAGGCTTTTTTAACTAGCTTAGCGTAATAAAATCCATCACTTTCACCGGGCAGTAACTGCAAACCTGGCGTTGTTACGGTATCGTTTTCGTGTAGAGGTATATGTTCTACATCATCGTTATTAGCTAAAAACTTAGCAACTTGCTGTTGGTTTTCTTGTGGAAGAACTGAACACGTAGCATATACCAATGTGCCACCTGGTTTTAACAGTGGCCAAATGCTATCAAGAATATCGCTTTGTAACTTGGCTAAGTCTTCGATATCTGATGCGCGACGTAACCATTTTATGTCAGGGTGACGGCGAATTACGCCAGTGGCCGAACAAGGCACATCAAGTAAAATACGATCAAATAATTTTTCATCCCACCAGGTATGTGGTTGCGATGCATCGCCACATTGTAGGTCTGCACCTAAGCCAATACGAGTTAAGTTTTGCTTAACACGTTCAAGGCGAGTTGAGTCGCTATCAAGTGCAAGTACATCAGCATCAGCAAGCTCTAAAATATGACATGTTTTACCGCCAGGGGCTGCGCAGGCATCCAAAATATAGTCGTCTGCTTTAGGTTCTAAAAAGCGGGCTGCCAACTGTGCTGCAGCATCTTGTACTGAACATGCACCTGTATCAAACTCAGGTAACGAAAATACATCACGTGGTTTGGCAAGCTTAATCCCATCAATAAAATCAGGGTTTAAGGTGTGTTCAATATCGTTAGCGCTGAGTATGTCACTGTATTCTTGCGTGCTAAATTGGGCTTGATTGACACGAAGCCACATTGGCGCTTGTTGCTGGTTTTCTTCAAGTAGTGCTTCCCAGCTATCTGGGTAGGCTGTTTGCACCTGTTTAATAAACCAATTTGGATGGTTGTATAAACATACCGGAATAAGCTTCGCTTTTTCTTCAAGCTCAGCTTGTTGACGCTGAAAGCTACGTAAAATGGCGTTTATCAGTCCTTTTAATCCTAAAGCGCGTAGTTGAGCCAGTGCGTTAACCGTTTCTGAAATGGCAGCATGAGGTGGTACGCGCATATGCTGCAGTTGATAAATACCTACGTATAATAAAAACTGAAATATTCTACGTTTACCTTTTAATGGCTGCTCTACTAAGTGTTGGCAGTAATTTTCAAGGCTCGGTAAGTAGCGTAAAACGCCATAACAAATTTGCTGTAGCAACGCTTTATCTTTAGGCGGCAAGCCTTGGCTTGCAAATGGAAGTTCTTGATTAAGCGATGCGCCTTTATCAACTACGTTATATAAAGTTTCAGCGGCAAGCGCTCGTACGTTTGGAACATTACTCATTGTTTTCGCCTAATATTGTGCCAGGAGTAACCCAGTCACTACGACCATTTAAAAAGTCGTTAATTGCCATTGGTTTTTTACCTTGCGGCTGTAATTGCGTAATACATAAAGCGTGTTCGCCACACGCCACTACTACGCCATTTTTGTCGCTTGATAAAATTTGCCCAGGATCACCTGATTGCAGCATAACCTGCGCTTGATGAATTTTTACTGTTTGCCCACCCATTTGGGTAAAGCACATTGGCCACGGGTTAAAAGAGCGAATGTTTCGCTCGATTTGAAGCGCACTCATGGACCAGTCGATATCAGCTTCCTCTTTAGAAAGCTTTTTAGCGTAGTTAGCAAGTTCATCGTTTTGAGGTTCAGGGGTGATCTCACCATTAGCTAATTTATTAATGGTTTCAATTAACGCATCTGGACCTAGCTCAGCAAGCTTTGTATATAAGCTTGCGCTAGTTTCTGTTGTGCTAATAGGGCAGCGGCTTATATGTAGCATATCGCCGGTATCTAGCCCTTCATCCATTTGCATTATTGTTACGCCGGTTTGTTCATCACCTGCCCAAATTGCGCGTTGAATAGGTGCAGCACCGCGCCAGCGCGGTAATATAGAGCCATGCACATTTAAACAACCTAAACGTGGCGCTTCTAAAATAGCTTTAGGTAAAATTAAGCCATATGCTACAACAATCATAATGTCGGCATTTAAGCTTGTTAGCTCAGCTAGTGCTTCATCATTTTTTAATGACTGTGGCTGAAAAACCGGTAAGTTGTGCTCAAGCGCTAGCTCTTTCACTTCACTGGCTTTTAATTTTTTACCACGACCTGCAGGGCGATCTGGCTGGCTATATACACCCACTATTTGGTGTTCGCTTTGTATCAGCGCTTGTAAATGACGTGCGGCAAAGTCCGGCGTACCGGCAAATATAATGCGTAATGGTTGAGTCACTGAGTTTTCCTAAGGTGCTTATTACTGTTCTGCAAACTTGGCTTCTTTTTCAAGCTTTTTACGAATACGTTGGCGCTTTAATGGAGATAAGTAATCAATGAATAGCTTACCTTGAAGGTGATCTAGTTCATGTTGAATACAAATAGCCAATAATTCATCTGCATCTAATACAAATTCTTCACCGTTTTCGTTGAGTGCAGCGACTGTTACTGTTTCTGCGCGATCTACTTTTGCATACGAGTTAGGTACTGATAAACAGCCTTCTTCGCTAACGGTAGAGCCGTCTTTTTTTATGATTTGTGGATTAATTAATACCAGTGGCTCATTGCGCTCTTCTGATACATCAATAACAACGATTCGTTGATGAATATCTACTTGCGTGGCCGCAAGACCAATGCCATTTTCATCGTACATTGTCTCTAGCATGTCTTTTACAATTTGGCGTACTGTGTCATCAACTTGTACAACATCTTTTGCTACAGTACGTAAACGTTCATCTGGAAATCTTAAAACTTCTAACCTAGCCATAGTTACCTTTTTCACTTGTGCTTAATTTAGGGTATTGTATGCTCTTATTTTAGCCATTCGCGTTCACCTTTAACAGGTTTTGGGCAATAATAATGAAAAAACAATACAAGGAAGCTCGATGAAATCTCCACTACTTGCAATCATGCTTACGTTAAGCGCTGCGTTTCCCGCAGTTGCTGATGTACTTAAAATAAAAAAAGACGCACCAAAACAGTATGTTGTAAAAAAAGGCGATACACTTTGGGATATTTCTGGCATCTATTTAGATGAGCCTTGGCTATGGCCTGAACTTTGGCAAATGAATCCACAAATTGACAACCCACACCTAATTTACCCCGGTGATGCATTAGCGTTGATATACGATGCAGATGGAAACCCACGTTTAGTGATAAATAAAGGATATAGAAAGCTATCTCCTCAGGGTCGTATTACACCAAAAGGGCGTGATGCTATTACTACTTTGCCGCTTGAAATGATCAAACCTTATATCAGTTACGAGCAAGCAATGAACAGTGACGATATTAAAGGTAAACCTTATATTTTAGGTGCAAACGAAAATACTAAAACACAAACGCTAGGCCATATTTTATATGTTAAAGGCGACTTACAAGTACATAAAGCATATGCCATTTACCATAAAGGTGACCCCTACACTGACTTAACCGGTGAGGTGTTAGCAACGCGTGCATCTTATGTGGGTATAGCACGTGCTTTTAGAGCGGGCGATGAGAAAAATGGCGTGCCTTCATCATTACGTGTTGAGTCTGTTAAACGAGAAATTCAGCAAGGTGATTTTTTAATGCCGGCAATGGAAGGCCAAATGCTTCCTGCGTACTTTGATATACACCGTCCTTCAGAACCTGTAACAGGTAATATTATTGCTTCACCACGCGAAGTTAGAGAATTCAGCACAATGGATGTTGTGGTGCTAAACTTAGGCAGTGAACAAAATATAGAAGCGGGTCATGTATTAGATCTAGAGCGTCAATCACCAACGGTTATTGATGGTCCTCGTGGCCCTCGTTACCCAGAAGATTCTAGTAAATATGAGAAGCTTTTATCTGATGTGAGCCAATTATTTGGTGATGAGTCTGACGAACAAAACACAACGTGGACCATGCCTAAAGAAAAAGTTGGTGAGCTAATTGTCTTTAAAGTGTATGACAAAGTAAGTTATGCATTAATAACTAAAAACCAGCACCCAATTCGCATTGGAGATATTGCAGTTATTCATTAAGAAGTAGCGAGTCGGTGCTCTAGGAGAGAGCATGGATCAGTCATCTGGCAAGCTAGCCCACTGGCTTGCCTTTTATATGTGTAAAGGGTTGGGTATAAAAACTCTTTTAGCACTATCTACAAACTATTCCCTTGGGTCGTTATTCGACTTATCTCATGACAAGCTTTTACAGCTTGGGTTAACCGCTAATCAAGCGAGTAATTTACTCAACACCAATTGGCAACAAGTCAGTCATTATGAGCAATTAATAGCGCTGAACAACATTACTGTTGTCTGTATTTTTGATGCGCTTTACCCAGAAGATCTCCGGCAGATTGCCAGTGCGCCATTATTACTATTTTGCAGGGGAGATGTCTCGTTATTATCAACTCCACAAATTGCAATTGTTGGCAGTCGTAATGCTACACCTACCGGGCTTGAAATAGCCTCAGAATTTGCATACGAGTTAACTTTGGCGGGTATTACAGTTACTTCAGGTATGGCGCGGGGAATAGATGGTGCAGCACATAAAGGCTCTCTTGCTGGTACAGGTAAAACCATAGCTGTGCTTGGTACTGGGGTTGATATTTACTACCCCAAACGCCATAAACTATTAACAGACCAAGTTTTAGAAAGCGGTTTGCTGGTGAGTGAGTTTTTACCAGGCACAGCTGCTCATGCGCACAACTTTCCGCGCCGTAATCGTATTATTTCTGGGTTATCGTTAGGAGTACTTATTGTTGAGGCTGAAATTAAAAGTGGTTCGTTAATTACAGTACGCTATGCGCTTGAACAAAATAAAGAGGTATTTGCAGTACCGGGTTCTATTAAAAACCCGTTAGCGCAGGCAAGTCACTTTCTAATAAAGCAAGGTGCTAAGCTGGTAGAAAACGTGGCTGACATTCTTGATGAGGTGAGTTTCACTTACGACAATAATGTATTTAATAAAGAGCAGCCGATTCAAGCCAATTCTCAATGTGAGGTTTTAAATAGTATTGGCTTTGAAGTAACCAGTGTAGATGACATTGTGCGTCGTGCGCAGTGGCCAATAGATAAAGTACTCAGTAGGTTGCTCGATTTAGAATTAGACGATCAGATTGAGCGAGTGTTAGATGGTTACATCAAGTTAAGCGCAGGAAGGTAATATGTTTGATATTCTTTTGTATCTTTTTGAAAATTACATTCATAGCGAAGCGGATATATTTGCAGAGCAAAATGAGTTAACCGATGAGCTACTGCGTGCTGGCTTTAATAAGCCTGAGATATTTAAAGCTCTTGATTGGTTAGAGCAACTAGCCGATTTACAACACAGCGATGAGTCTCCTTATCTTATTGCTAACCCTAAAGATGCTGTGCGTATATTTACCGATAGTGAATGCCAAAGGCTCAGCGCTGAGTGTCGTGGCTTTTTAATGTTTATTGAACAAATAGGCGTAATTAACAATGTAACACGTGAAATGGTAATGGACTGTTTAGCCTCTCTCGATAAACCAACTATAAGCCTAGAAGACTTAAAGTGGATTGTACTTATGATCTTGTTTAACGTTCCTGGCTCTGAAGAGGCATATGAGCAAATGGAAGATTTGATTTTTGATGAACCCAGCGAACTTCTTCATTAGAGATAATTATCTTGATTGTACTCAAATTACTTAAAAGGATAAGCACGGCATTGCTTGTATCTTTAAGTGGTTTGGGTATATTAGGCGAAAATTCACCAACCTATTAGGATCACCATGAGTAAAATCGACCATTCGCTTTTCTCGGCGAACAAGCACGCCCTCGAAAAAGAATACGAGATATGCCCACAGTGTGGTTCAGAGTTAGTGATCCGCAATAGTAAATCAGGCCCTTTTTTAGGATGCGCAAGTTATCCCAAATGCGACTTTATTAGGCCGCTGGCACATCACGACAGTAACGAAATCAAAATATTAGAAGATTCTGCATGTCCTGAGTGTAGCAAACCGCTGGTGGTTAAAAATGGCCGCTATGGTATGTTTATTGGGTGTACGGGTTATCCAGAGTGTCATTATATTGCTAACGAAAATGAAGAAAAGCAAAGCGAAGATACTTTGCCTAGTTGCCCTAAATGCAAAAAAGGTCATTTAGTCGCGCGCAGTAATAAGTTTGGTAAAGTATTTTATTCTTGTGATTGCTACCCAAGTTGTAAATACACGCTTAATAATAAACCGGTTGAACATCCGTGTCCTGAATGTGACTGGCCTATCGTCATAGAAAGAAATATGGCAAACGGCATATTATTGCAATGCCCACAAAAAAGCTGCATGCATAAGCTCACCCCAACTGAATAACGTTTAATTATATCTGGAGACTACTTTGTCAGACCTTTCAAATACGCCCACTGCAATAACATGCTTAACGCAAGGCGAAGTTATTTTATACCCAACAGAAGCTGTATATGGTTTAGGTTGTGATCCAGATAATCAACAAGCCGTTGAGGCACTATTAGCTATTAAGCAGCGCCCGGTTGAAAAAGGGCTTATTTTAATCGCTGATAACTACGGACAATTATTAAAATACGTAGATGATGCAAAAATACCAATGGATAAACGCGCTGATATTTTTTCGAGTTGGCCTGCTGCAATTACATGGGTTATGCCTGCATCTAAAAATACGCCTAAATGGCTCACAGGGCAGTTTGATACCATCGCGGTAAGAGTAACAAACCATCCAACAGTAAAGCGTTTGTGCCAAGAGTTTGGCAAGCCATTAGTATCAACCAGTGCAAACTTAACCGGTCAAGAAACGGTAATTAGTATTGAGCAAGCCAAAGCGCAATTTGCAGAACAAGTTGGCTTTTACGTTGACGAGCCGTTAGGTGGTAATACTCAACCAAGCACAATAAAAGACGCCATGACTGGCAAAATATTTAGAGGTTAATATGCAAAGCGAATTATTAAATCAAGTAAAAGCATACTTTATGGCTTTGCAAGACACTATTTGCCAAGGTTTGGAGGCTGCAGATGGCAGTGCTAAATTTATAGAAGATAACTGGCAGCGAGCAGAAGGCGGTGGTGGTCGTACACGCGTAACCACTAATGGCACTGTAATAGAGCAAGGCGGAGTTAATTACTCTCATGTATTTGGCGCTTCAATGCCTGGTTCGGCAACAGCGCACAGACCAGAGCTTGCAGGGCGCAGCTTTCATGCGTGTGGTGTGTCGTTAGTTATTCACCCTAAAAACCCTCATGTACCAACAAGTCATGCCAATGTGCGCTTTTTTATAGCCGAAAAAGAAGGCGAAGAGCCAATATGGTGGTTTGGTGGCGGGTTTGATCTCACTCCTTTTTATCCAGTATTAGAAGACGTACAACATTGGCATCAAGTTGCTCACGACATTTGTTCGCCTTTTGGCAGCGACGTTTATCCAAAATACAAAACCTGGTGCGACGAGTACTTTTATTTAAAGCACAGAGATGAGACTCGCGGAGTAGGCGGTTTATTCTTTGACGATTTAAACGAACTTGGTTTTGAAAAGAGTTTTGCGTTTATGCAATCGGTGGGTAATGGATTTTTAGATGCCTATTTACCTATTATTGAACGTCGCAAAAATGACGAATACACAGAGCAACAACGTGATTTTCAGCTTTATCGTCGCGGGCGCTACGTTGAGTTTAATTTAGTATGGGATAGGGGCACTTTATTTGGATTGCAAAGTGGCGGGCGCACTGAGTCTATATTAATGTCTATGCCACCACTTGCACGCTGGGAATATAACTATAAACCAGAGCCAAGTAGCCCAGAAGCTAACCTATATCAGTATTACTTACGCTCGCAAGAGTGGTTAACGAGTCAACCAAGTGAGCTGATAGCCAGAGAGTGGCAATTATAAAAATTAAACAATAATCAAAAAGGCGCTAATTAGCTGTCTCTTGATCACAAGTCTGACTCAAGAGATTTTGCTAAATCGTAGCCTTCCAGGATGGCTTGTAACTTAAGCCACCCTTGCCATAACACTTTCACAGATGCACGCCCTGTGCGCTTGGTATCTTTCCAGCCTCCTAACTTTGCCAGTTCCTGATACGCCCATGACATATTTGGAGCAGTTTCAGGCAATGGTGTTTTTAT